>NZ_JBHWIV010000109.1:0-25155 GCF_042731675.1 Kitasatospora sp. NPDC059827
GCCCGGCGCGGCCCACCCCACCCGGGGGGTGCGCCGCTCGGGCCGTCGGCGTCGGTGCTCAGACCGCGTAGCGCTTCGGGTCGAACAGGTGGAGGTGCTCGGCCACCCAGGCCGAGGTCTTGGCCAGCCCCTCCTCCAGCGGGACCTCCGGCCGCCAGCCCGACCAGGTACGGGCCCGGGAGTTGTCGGACAGCAGCCGGTGCACCTCGCTGCCGGCCGGGCGCAGCCGGGCCGGGTCGACCGTGATCTCGACGTCGGTACGGCCGGAGGCGGCGATCAGCGCACCCGCCAGGTCGCCGATCGAGACCTCGTGCCCGGTCCCGAGGTTCACCGCCTCGCCGACCGCGCGGTCGCAGTCGGCCAGGGCGAGGAAGCCCTCGGCGGTGTCGGTGACGTAGGTGAAGTCCCGGGTCGGGGTCAGCGAGCCCATCCGCAACTCCCTCACCCCGGAGTGGAGTTGGGCGAGGATCGCGGGGATCACGGCGCGGGCGGACTGGCGCGGGCCGTAGGTGTTGAACGGCCGGACCACGGTGACCGGCAGGTCGAAGGCGTGGTGGAAGCTCAGCGCCATCATGTCGGCCCCGATCTTCGAGGCGGAGTACGGGGACTGGGGCTGCAACGGGTGGTCCTCGCCGATCGGCGCGCGCAGCGCCGTTCCGTAGACCTCGCTGGTCGAGGTGTGCAGGACGCGCCGCACGCCGTGCCGGCGCGCCGCCTCCAGCACGTTCTGGGTGCCGACGACATTGGTGTGCACGTAGGCGCCCGGGGAGTCGTAGCTGTACGGGATCCCGATCAGCGCCGCCAGGTGGAACACCGTGTCGCAGCCCGCCACGGCGTCCGAGACCCGGCCCGCGTCGCGGACGTCGCCGGCCAGCATCTCGACCCGGTCGCTGCCCAGGTGGGCGGCGAGGTAGCCGCGTTCGGCGTACGGCTTGTAGTGGACCAGGGCGCGGACCCGGGCGCCGCGGGCGACCAGCAGGTCGACCAGGGTCGAGCCGATGAAGCCCTCGGCGCCGGTGACCAGGACGGTGCGGTCGGCCCAGGCGGTGGTGGTGTCGGTGGTGGCGCCGGCGGTGGTGGCGGTGGTGGTGGCGGTGGTGGCGGTCATTCGGCGAGCTCCGTTTCGATGGTGCGGATCGGGGTCGGCTTCGGGATCGGGGTAGACATCGGGATCGGCGTCGCGGCCGGGCCGCGGGAACGGCCGGCCAGGCGGCGGACCCAGTCGGCCAGCAGGTCGGCGGCCCGCGCGTGGGTCCCCCCGGGGGCGGCGGCGCCCATCGCGGCCAGCCGGGAGGGGTCGGCCAGCAGCGGGTCGAGCACGGCGGCCAGGGAGTCCGCGTCGGTGGACTCGTCGCGCAGGATCCGCGCCGCCCCCGCGTCGGCGAGCACCTTGGCGTTGTGGAACTGGTGGTCGCCGGGCGCGTGCGGGTACGGCACCAGCACGGCGGGCACCCGGACGGTGGCGAGCTCGGCCACGGTCGCCGCCCCGGCCCGGCAGACCACGACGTCACTGGCGGCGTAGGCGAGGTCCATCCGGTCCAGGTACGGCACCGCCTCGGCGACGGCGTCCCCGCCGACGGCGGCGAGCCGCAGTCGGGTGTCGTCCAGGGCCTGCGGGCCGGTCTTGATCAGCAGCCGGACGTCCGTCCGGCCGCGCCAGCGTTCAGCCAGGCCGAGCGCGGCCTCGGTCAGCCGACGCGCGCCGAGGCTGCCGCCGTTGAACAGCACCAGCCGCGCGCCGGGCGGAACGCCCAGCCGGTGGCGGGCCTCGGCACGCTCGGCCTGCCGGTCCAGCCGGGCCACCGCACCGGTGAGCGGCATGCCGACGGTGACCGCCCCGTGCCGGCGCGCCTTCGGCAGGTGCTCCCTGGTCTCGTCGAAGGCGAGCGCGATCTGCGGGGTGAGCCGCGCGGCGAAGGCGTTGGCCCGCCCCGGTACGGCGTTCGACTCGTGAATCAAACTGGGCAGTCCGGCCATCCGGGCGGCCAGCACGGCCGGCGCGGAGGCGTACCCGCCCATCCCCACCACGACCTGCGCCCGCTGGTCCTCGACCGCCCGCTGCGCCTGCTTGGCGGCGCGGACCAGGTCCGCCGGCAGCAGGAAGCGCCGGGCACCGAGCGAGGGGTCGAAGGGGATCATGTCGACGGTGTGCAGCCGGTAGCCCGCCTCGGGGACCAGCCGGGTCTCCAGACCCCGCGTGGTGCCCACAAACGAGATCACGGCGTCGGGGTCGGTCTTCCGCAGGGCCTCCGCCAAGGCCAGGCCCGGGTAGATGTGGCCGCCGGTGCCGCCGGCACCGATCACGACCGAGAGTGGTGTGTCCATGGCTCACCACCGTGGCGGGCCGGCCTAAGAGGGCTTTAAGAGAATGCGGGCCTTCGCCCGCTATCTTTCGGTATGCCCTGAACGGCCCGCGGATA
This sequence comes from Kitasatospora sp. NPDC059827, assembly GCF_042731675.1. Lineage (NCBI taxonomy): Bacteria > Bacillati > Actinomycetota > Actinomycetes > Kitasatosporales > Streptomycetaceae > Kitasatospora > Kitasatospora sp. NPDC059827. Next base: position 2,421 of record NZ_JBHWIV010000109.1, read on the forward strand.
CGGAACGGGCCGTCGGAGCAGGTCAGCGGGGCAGGTCAGCGGGGTACGAGGAACGGAGGGTCGGCGGTGCGGATTCTGGTGGCGGACGATGACCAGGAGGTGCGGGAGGCCGTGGCCGACGGACTGACCGTCGAGGGCTACGAGGTGGTCACCGCGGTCGACGGGCACGACGCCCTGGCCAAGATCGCCTCCCACGAGCCCGACGCGGTCGTCCTCGATGTGATGATGCCGGTCCTCGACGGCCTCGCCGTCTGCCGCCAGCTGCGGGCCCTGCACGACCGCACCCCGGTCCTGGTGCTGACCGCGCGGGACAACATCGACGACCGCGTCGACGGGCTGGACGCCGGCGCCGACGACTACCTCGTCAAGCCCTTCGCGCTGGCGGAGCTCACCGCCCGGCTGCGCGCACTGCTGCGCCGCGCCGCCCTCGACGCGCCCGGCGCCGAGGCCGACGCCGAACTGCGCTACGCCGACCTCGTCCTGGACCCGCGGACCCGCACCGGGCACCGCGGCTCCCGGCGGCTGGAGTTCAGCCGCACCGAGGCGACCCTGCTGGAACTGCTGCTGCGCCATGCCGGGCAGGTGCTCACTCGCGAGACCCTGCTGGAGCGGGTCTGGGGGCAGGACTTCGGCCCCGAGTCCAACTCCCTGGCCGTGTACGTCGGTTACCTGCGCCGCAAGCTGGAGGCGGGCGGCGAACCGCGCCTGGTGCACACCGTGCACGGCGTCGGCTACCGACTGGCCGCGGGCTCGTGACCCTCCGCGTCCGGCTCGCGGTGGCGACCGCCCTGGCCGTCGCCACCGTCGCCCTCGGCCTCAGCTGGGCCGCCTTCGCGGTGATCCGCTACGAACTGACCCACCAGCTGGAGCTGGAGCTCACCCAGGCCGCCACCGTCGCCGTCCAGCAGCAGGGCAACGAACCGCCGGGCGTGCTCTCCGGGCAGTGCCGCTACCTGGCCGCCCCGGCCTGCATCCAGGTCGTCCCGGCCGACCCGGCCCGCGACCCCCGCACGGCCGTCGCCCCGTACCTGTTCCCGGTCACCCCGGCCGTGCGCGAGGTCGCCGCCGGGCGGCGCGCCGCCTATTTCAGCACCGCCACCGTCGCCGGGTTCCCGGCCCGGATGCTGGTCACGCCGTTCCGGGGCGGCACCGCGCTCCAGGTCGTGCTGCGCTCGGACGGCGTGGACCGCGCCGTACGGCAGTCCGCGGCCGCGTTCGCCGGGCTCGGCGGCACCGGGGTGCTGGCAGCCGGGTTCCTCGGCTGGTGGGCCTCCCGGACCGGCCTGCGCCCGGTGACCCGGCTCACCGCCACGGTCGAACGGATCACCGCCACCGGCGACCCCCACCACCGGATCACCTCCCACGCCGCCACCGGCCGCCGCCGGGACGAGGTCACCCGGCTCGGCGAGAGCTTCGACACCATGCTCGACGCGCTGGAACGCTCGGTCACCGCCCAGCGCCGGCTGGTCTCCGACGCCTCGCACGAACTGCGCACCCCGCTCACGGCGCTGCGCACCAACGCCGAACTGCTGGCCCGCGGCGACCGCCTCACCGACGCCCAGCGCGAACGGGCCGCCACCGCGCTGGGGCGGCAGCTGCGCGAGGTCACCGGCATGGTCAACGACCTGGTCGAACTCGCCCGGGACGAGGAACCCCAGGCCCTGGTCGAGCGGTTCCGCCTGCTGCCACTGGTCGAACACGCCGTCACCTCGGCGCGCGGGCACTGGCCGGGCCAGGAGTTCACCCTCGCCGTCGGACCGGGCGCCGACGGGGCAGTCGTGCCGGGCGTCCCCGCCCGGCTGGTGCGACTGCTGGGGAACCTGCTCGACAACGCCGCCAAGTTCGGCGCCGGACGCGGGCCGGTGGAGGTCCGGGTGGCCCTGGCCGGCGACGGCGCCGACACCCTGGAGGTGTCCGTCCGCGACCACGGCCCGGGCATCGCCGCCGAGGACCTCCCGTACGTCTTCGACCGCTTCTACCGCTCCGACACCGCCCGCAGCCTCCCCGGCTCCGGCCTCGGCCTCGCCATGGCCCGCCAGATCGCCCGCGCCCACGACGCCGACCTCATCGCCCGCGAGGTCCCGCCGCACCACGGCACCGGCGCCTGCTTCGTCCTCACCGGCCTGCCGGTCGACCCCTGAGCTCGGACGGCGGTTCAGAACTCGCGGGTGTCGAGGTCCAGTTGGAAAGGATCGGGGAGCCGCACCGCCACGCCGAAGGGGTGCGGCCCCTCGACTCGGGTGTAGCCGAGCTCGCCCGGCTCGGAGAACAGGGTGCAGCTCCGCTCCTCGCGGTCCACCAGGAGGTAGAGCGGGGCCCCGAACTGCGCGTAACGACGGCGTTTCACGACGCGATCGGTGTCTGCGGTCTCGGCCGACGTCGCCTCGACCACGAGGAGCGTCCGGTCCGGCTGGAGTGCGCCCTCGGTCTTGGCCAGTTCGTCCGGCACATAGGCCAGGTCAGGCACATAGCAGTCGCCAGTGCCCGGCAGCACGAGATCTCCACGACCCGCACAGAGGTCGAGCGTCTCCTGGCAGGGCACGAGCTGCTGACGGATCACGTCGATGACGGCCTGGTGCCCCCAGGAATACATCACGGGAGTGATGACACCCTCGATGGTCTCGGTATCCACGGCCCGCAGCCTACTGCGTTTCCACCGTGGCATTCTCTAGTCAGATGACTAAGCGCTTGCTTAGACTCGACACCTGTCCTTCCACTGTGCGAGTACGTCCCCCAGGAGTCGTCATGACCGACGTCAACCGTCAGATCCGCCTTGCCCGTCGACCGGTCGGGGAGGTGCGGCCGGAGGACTGGGCGTACGGGGAGGAGCCCGTGGGGGTGCCCGGGGACGGGGAGTTCCTGGGGCGGGCGCGGTACGTGTCGCTGGACCCGGCGATGCGCGGGTGGCTGGACGACCGGCCGTCGTACCTGCCGCCGGTGGGGCTGGGCGAGGTGATGCGGGCCGGGGCGGTGGCCGAGGTGGTCGCGTCCAACCACCCGAAGTTCCGGGTCGGCGACCACGTGGTGGGCTCCTTCGGGGTCCAGGACTACGCGGTGTCGGACGGCAAGGGGGTGGTCAAGGTCGATCCCGCGCTGGCCCCGCTGTCCACCTACCTCGGGGCGCTCGGGATGCCCGGGATGACCGCCTACTTCGGGCTGCTGGAGGTCGGCGCGCTCAAGGAGGGCGAGACCGTGGTGGTCTCCGGCGCGGCCGGGGCGGTCGGCACGATGGTCGGGCAGATCGCCAAGGTGAAGGGCTGCCGGGTGGTCGGGATCGCCGGCGGGCCGGAGAAGTGCGCGCTGCTGACCGAGGAGCTCGGCTTCGACGCGGCCGTCGACTACCGCGCCGAGGACGTCCGCAAGGCCCTGCGCACCCACGCCCCGGACGGCATCGACGTCTACTTCGACAACGTCGGCGGCCCGATCCTGGACGCCGCGCTGACCAGGCTGGCGATGCACGCCCGGGTGGTGGTCTGCGGCGCGATCAGCCAGTACAACAACGAGGACTCGGTGCAGGGCCCGTCCAACTACCTGTCGCTGCTGGTGCGGCGGGCCCGGATGGAGGGCTTCGTGGTGTTCGACTACGCCCGCCGGTACGCGGAGGCGGCGGCCGAGATCGCGGGCTGGATCGGCGAGGGCCGGATCAAGGTGCAGGAGCACCTGGTCGAGGGCACGGTCGCGGACTTCCCGGAGACCCTCGGGATGCTCTTCCGCGGGGAGAACACCGGAAAGCTGGTGCTGGGCCTGGCCTGAGCCGCGAGCCCCGGCCGTGCCCCGGCCGTGCCCCGGGCGGGCGCCGCGCGGCCGGGCGGGTCGCGCGGTCAGGCCGGCCGCAGCGTGGCGGTGGCGATCTCCAGGAAGTCGCGCAGCGGCTTGTCCCGTCGGTCGGCCAGGTCCGCGAGGACGGCCAGGCAGGCCTCGGCCGCGGGGGCGTCGGTGACGGTCCGGTGGACGAGGTCGGGGCGGGCGTAGGAGCGCACCACGCTCAGCGGCAGCAGGCCGATGCCGTGCCCGGAGGCGATCAGCTCGAACTTCTCCTCCAGTGAGGCCGTCCGCCGGATCGGCGCGTCGAGCATCCGCTCGCCGGCGAGGTCGGCGGTGGTGAGTTCGGCGCGCGCGGCCAGCGGGTGCCCGGCGGGCAGGCAGGCGACCCGGGGCTCGTGGCCGATCGCGATGGTGCGCAGCCCCGAGTCGTCGAACGGCCGCCGCAGGTACGCCACTTGGCAGCGGCCGTCGCGCAGCGGCGCGTCCTGCTCCCACCAGCGCGCCGGGACGAGGTCGGTCTCGACGTCCGGGTGCCGCAGCGCGAACGCGCGGATCGCCTCCGACACATGGAGGCCGGGCGAGAAGGCGACGACGAGCCGCCGGGTGCCCCGGTCGGCGTCGTGGACGCGCTGCACCGCCGCGGCGACGGCCGCGAGGATCCCCCGTGCCTCCTCCTGGAGCTGCCGGCCGGCCGGGGTCAGTTCCACGCTGCGCGTGGTCCGGACCAGCAGGGTGCACTCCAACTCCTGCTCGATGGACCGGATCTGACGGCTGAGGACGGGTTGGGTGATGTAGAGCTGTTCCGCCGCCCGGCCGAAGTGCCGGTGTTCGGCGACCGCCGCGAAGTAGCGGAGCTTGCGCAGGTCGAGATCCATGCCTGGAAGGTATCAATGCCCCAGGAAGGGTATTGGACGCCGCAGTTGACCGGCCCGAGACTCGACACATGATCGTCATCACCACTCCCACCGGCCAGATCGGCGGCCGGCTCCTCGACCTCCTGCTCGACGGGCCGCACGCCTTCACCGAGGAACTGCGCGTCGTCGTGCGCGACCCGGCGCGGCTCCCGGAGGCCGTCCGGGCCCGCGTCGACGTCGTCGCCGGCTCCCACGACGACCCCGAGGTCGTCGACCGCGCCTTCACCGGCGCGCACGCCGTCTTCTGGGTCGTCCCGCCCACCCCGCAGGCACCGAGCCTGGACGCCGTCTACTCCGGGTTCACCCGGGCCGCCGCCGCGGCCCTCACCGCCCACGGCGTCCGGCACGTCGTCGGCGTCTCCGCGCTCGGCCGCGGCACCCCCGTCGCCGACCGCGCCGGGCACGTGACGGCCTCCCTGGCCATGGACGACCTCCTCGCGGGCACCGGCGCGGCCTACCGGGCGCTCGCCAACCCCTCCTTCATGGACAACCTGCTGTGGCAGGCCGCCCCGATCCGGGACCGCGGCGTGTACACCTCCACCGTCGCCGCCGACCGCCCGGCGCCGCTGGCCGCCACCCGGGACATCGCCGCGGCCGCCGCCGACCTGCTGCTCGACCGCTCCTGGACGGGCACCGGCGAGGTCCCGGTGCTGGGCCCCGAGGACCTCTCCGCGAACGACATGGCGCGCATCATGTCCGAGGTCCTCGGCCGCCCCGTCCGCTACGAGCGCCAGTCGCTGGACGACTTCCGCGCCTCGCTCCCCGGCCACGGTTTCAGCGAGGCCCTCGTGGAGGGCTACGTCGACATGATGCGGGCCAAGGACGACGGCCTGGACGCCGGGGTCGAGCGCACTGCGCGGAGCGCGAGCCCGACGACCTTCCGCCAGTGGTGCGAGGAGGTGCTCAAGCCGGCCGTACTGGCCTGACCGTCGCCCGCCCGGAGGCCGCGGATTCCGGCAGGGACGGAATCGCGGCGGCGCGGGTTTCCCCGGCCGGGCGGCGGTCGGGCAGGGTGGGGGTTCGACCGTCCCCCCCCCCGACCCGAGAGAGCGTCATGATCTTCATCACCGTGAAGTTCCCCGTCCGCCCCGAGCACAGCGCCCAGTGGCTCGACATCGTCGCCGAGTTCACCGAGGCCACCAGGGCCGAGCCGGGGAACCTGTTCTTCGACTGGTCCCGCAGCGTGGACGACCCGGACGAGTACGTGCTCGTGGAGGGGTTCCGGGACGGCGAGGCCGGGCGGGCGCACGTCGAGTCGGCGCACTTCCGCAAGGCCATGGGGACGCTGTCCGGTGCGGTCGCCGCCAAGCCCCGGATCATCAGCGTCGACCTCCCCGACCGCGAGGGCTGGGACCTCATGGGCGAGATCACCCCGCGCGAGGCCTGAGCCCGGACGCCGAGCGGGGGCCGTACTGGGGGCCGGTGGCCTCCCCCGGCCCGGCCCCCGGCACACTGGACGGGTCACGCCGCACCAGCAGGAGCGGCACCAGCACGAGGAGCACCCCGTCATGGCCGGGCAGACCGGGCCGCGCGCCGCCGACCGCACCCTGGAGGTGCTGGAACTCGTCGCGGGGTCACCCTCGCCCGTCCCCGCCAAGGCCCTCGCCCGCAGCCTCGGCTGCGCCCTGTCGACGGCCTACGCCCTCCTCGCCCCGCTCACCGAGCGCGGCTACCTGGTGCGCACCGACGGCGGCTACGCCCTCGGCTACCAGGTCTCCGCCCTGCACCGCGCGTTCCAGCGGCAGATGGGCCTGACCGACGGCATCGACGACCTGCTCGCCCGGATGCGGCAGGCCACCCGCGCCTGCGCGAACTACGTCGCCTACCAGGGCGACGGGCTGGTGATCGCCGACGTGCGCACCGCCGCCGCCGACGGTGACCAGCGGCCCGAGCTCACCGTCGGCGTCGACCCGCGCTCCCACGCCTACGCCCACGGCAAGATCGCCCTGGCCGCCGCCGGCCCCGCCGCCCGCCGCCGCTACCTGGAGCAGCCCGGCCTGCACCGGTTCACCCCGCGCACCATCGCCTCGGCCGACCGGCTCGACGAGGAGCTGCGCCGGATCCGCCGCACCGGCGTCGCCCTGGACGTCGAGGAGGCCCGTACCGGCCTGGCCTGCCTGGCGGCGCCCGTGCTCGGCGCGGACGGCGCCGTGATCGGGAGCGTCTCGCTGGCTGTCCGCCCCGAGGACCTGCGCGCCCGCCGCCACCAGCTGATCGCCGCCGTCAAGCAGGCCGCCCGGGAGGCGTCCCCGGCGCACCCGTCCTGACCTCCGAGGGCCCTGCCGTCAGAACGGGCCGGGCAGCAGCGGGGCCATCACGTGCTGGGTCGGGTTGAGGTCGTGGTCGTCGTTGTCGTCGGTGTTGACCGAGGCGGTGACGGAGCTGGTCGCCCAGGAGACCACGCCGAGGATCAGGAAGAGCACCACCAGGCCGCGCCCGCCGCCGCTCAGCACCAGCGGGCGGGTGGCCGAGACCCGCTCGGGCTCGCTGCCCGGCTCCTCGCCGAACAGGCGCTTGGGGTAGGCGGAGGTGAGCATCACCAGGTAGGCGGTGTAGCGCAGCTGGTAGCGCAGGATCGCGGTCGTCGCCTCGTAGAGCGGCTGCGGCATCCGGCCGAGGACCAGCACCACCAGCCAGATGATGAACGAGACCATCCACCAGCCCGCGTGCAGCAGGCCCTGCACGATGGAGGCGGGGATGACCAGGATGATCCGGAACAGTACGGCCAGCCGGTTCAGTTCACCGGGCCGCAGGCCGACCTGCACCGGGTACTCGGGGGCGCTGAACCGGAACGGCGGGTAGCGGTCCACGGTGAGCATCAGATAGGCGGTGACCCTCGCCTCGTACGGGACGAAGGAGCTGAGGTAGGTCGCCGCGAAGTCGGGCAGCCGGCCGAGGACCAGCGCGCAGAACCAGCCGACCACGGTGACCACGAACGCCACCAGGGACAGCACCCACAGCACCACGAACTGAGGGATCAGCAGCACCAGGCGCAGCAGCACCGTCCAGCGGTTCTGCTCGGCGGGCGCCGGCATGTCCAGGACGGGAAGCCACTCACGGCTGACGGGGGCGGGGGGAGCCTGCCACATCCGGGCCTCCACGATCTCGGAACGACGGGGACCCGGCAGTCGTGCACTGCCGGGTCCCTCCGAAGATCGCAGTCCGCCGCCCGCCCCGCGCGCCACGCTGCGCCGGACGGGTCACGCCGCACCCCGGCGTCGTACGGGGGCAATCCCCACCGTTCGTACACCTGGTGTCCGGATGGTCCAGTGGATCTTGGAAAGGGAGGCTGAGGGGGTAAACGGAAGTCCGACCTCCGAGGAGAGCCCGATGTTCAACGGGAAGTTCAGCAAGCGTCGTACGGCCCGCGCCGCGACCGTGGCCGCGGTCGCCCTCGGCTGCGCGGTCGCGACGGCCGGCAGTGCCGGGGCGATCGTCAACGGGACGGCCGCCCCGCAGCGCTACCCGTTCATGGCCTCCGTCCCGGTGTCGGCACCGGGCCTGGACGACGGGGTCTGCGGCGCCTCGCTGATCGACCGCCAGTGGGTGCTGACGGCCGCCCACTGCGTCGACCCGAACCTGGTGAAGCCGGCGGGCACCGTCCGCATCGGCAGCGCGGAGCGCAGGTCCGGCGGCACCGTCCGCGCGATCGCCGGCACGGTCACCCACCCCGGGTACCGGCAGGGAGGCAACGCCGGACCCAACCAGAACGACGTCGCGCTGATCCGGCTGGACCGCCCCGTCAAGGAACGGCCGATCCCGATCGCCGAGCGGCCCGGCGACCCCGGCACCCCGACCCGGCTGCTCGGCTTCGGCACCGTCGTCGACACCGGCGACATCGGCGACCTGCGCTTCCCCGACCGCCTCCAGCAGTTGGAGACCCGCCGGGCGGGCGAAGCCGAGTGCGACCCGGGCTACGCGGGCCCCACCCGGCTGTGCACCGTCAGCCTGGTCCCCCGGGCGATGGCCTGCTTCGGCGACTCCGGCGGGCCGCAGCTCCAGCGCGGCCGGGGCGGGCGCTGGGAGCTCGTCGGTGTCACCTCCGGCCCCGGCGTCGGCGGGCACGTGCCGTGCTCCGCCGGCCCCGGCCTCTACAGCAGCGCGCCCGCCTACGCGGAGTGGATCCGCGCGACGATCCGCGCGAACGGCTGAACGCCCGCCCGGTGACGGGGTGACCGGCCCGGGGCGGACCCGGACCGGTGACCCCGTCACACGGCGCCGGTCAGTAGAACAGGTCCGGGCTGAGCTGGTAGTCGTAGTTGGAGCCGCCGTTCCAGTAGAGGCGCACCTCGGCCTTGTAGTCGTGGCCCGGGCTCGGGTTGCTCAGGGTGTAGCTGAAGCTGTACGGGCCGGTGTGGCAGCCGAAGCTGGTGTCCAGCGCCCTGCCGCCGGTGGTGTAGTCCCAGAGGATCACCTCCTCGGTGCAGTTGCCGTTGCCGAAGTTGGTGTTGGCCGTCGCCGTGACCTGGCCGTTCCCCGCGCTCACACACGCCTGTTCCCAGTCGGGGCCGCCGCAGCCGCCACCGCTGGACGCCGCGGCGGTCCCGGTGCCCGCCAGCGCGAGGCCGGCGGCCAACGCCGTGCCGACCAGGGCCATCGCCGTCTTCCTGACTCCGTTGCCGAACATGACGGTCCTCCCTCTCAGTAGCGGCCCGGTCCGGTGACCGGGCGCAACAGAAGGTTCGGGTACGGCGATGGACGTTTGATGAGCAAGCGCGTCGGACGCGTGCGCGAGTCCGTCAGGCGAGGCCGTGCAGCGTCCGTTCGATGTCGGCCGCGTCCCGGAGGTGGCCCAGTTGCCGGAACCGTCCCAGTGCCTCGCTCAGGCAGCTCCTGGCCCGGTCGGTGCGGCGCAGCGCGGCGAACGCCTCGCCGAGGATCCCGAGCGCGTGCCCCTCCAGGGTGCCCGAGGCCTGCCGGGCCAGCGGGAGCGTCTCCTGCGCCGCCCGGACGGCGGCCCCGGCCCGCCCGGCCGCCAGGTGGACCCGGGCGATCAGCACGCTCGCGGCGACGTGGTAGTCGGTCTGGCCGAAGCGGCGCATCCGCCGGCGGGCGTGCTCGGCCTCGACGAGGGCGGGTCCGAGGTCGCCACCGAGGTGCAGCACCCGGGCGAGGTAGAAGTGGCTGAGGGCCTCCGCGCAGCAGCTGTGCCGCCCGGTGAGCTCGGCGCCCCGGGTGGCGGTGGCCCGGGCCTGGGGGAACCGGCCGGTCTGCGCCTGGTTGACGGCGAGTTCGCCGAGAGCCAGGCCTTCGGCGCCCTCGTCCCCGAGCTCGTGGAAGAGTGCGACGGCGCGGCGCATTGCGACGATGGCGTCCTCGTAGCGCCGCTCCAATCGCGCGGTGGAGCCGAGGAGGTGCAGGGCCCTCGCCCGCAGTGGGCGCAGCTCGCGGGCCCGGCAGAGCGGCAGGGCGCGCTCGAGTTCGGCGCGCGCCTCGGGGAAGCGGCCGGTGTGCCAGAGCATGCTCGCGCGCACCGAGCGGGCCAGTGCCTCGGCCGCGTGCTCGCCGCGGCCCCGGGCCGTGTCGGCGAGCCGGCCGGCGAGCTCGGCCACCGACCCGGCGTACCCCCGGCCGAAGAGGGAGGATCCCATGGTGTCCAGCAGGTCGGCGGCCCGGGCCGCCGGCAGGTCGGGGTCCCGGCAGACCCGGTGGATCACCGCGTGGTGCAGGGCGCTCTGGGCCAGCATCCAGACGTTGGCCTCGTCGACGCCGCGGAAGGTCAGCCCCGGCACGGTCGTCGTGGCCCCGGTCAGCTGCTTCCCGGCCCGGTCGACGTGGCGGGCGCTCCCTTCGCCGTTGCGGGCGCTGGCGAGGCAGAAGTCGAGCAGCCGGGCGAAGGCGGCGGTGAGCGCCTCCGGGGCGTCCTGCCGCTCGCTCCGGCCGCGGGCGAACGCCCGCACCAGGTCGTGGAGCCCGTAGCGGTCGGCGGCGGGCGACTGGAGCAGGTTGAGGTCGACCAGCGTCTCCAGCAGTTCCCGGGTCTCCTCGGGGGCGCGGTCGAGCAGGGCGCCGGCGGCGGCGAGCGGGAGTTCGGGCGTGTCCGGCAGCGCGACCAGCCGCAGGGCGCGGGCCTGGGCGGCGCCGAGCCGGGCGTAGGAGAGGGCCAGCACGGGTTCCACCGCACTGTGGTCGAAGGCCAGTTCGGCGAGCCGGGTGCCTTCGTCGGCCAGGCTCGCGGCGAGCGCCGCGAGCGGCTGCCCCGGGTCGGCGGCCAGCCGGCAGCCGGCCACCCGTACCGCCAGCGGCAGCAGGCCGCAGGCCGCGACGATCGCGGTGGCCGCCCGGGGCTCGGCCGCGATCCGGGCCCGTCCGGCGACGGCGGCGAGCAGGTCGACCGCCTCGGACGGCGGCATGGCGTCCAGGTGGAGGTGGTGGGCGCCGGGCAGGGAGCCCAGCCAGTGGCGGCTGGTGAGCAGCACCGCGCAGTTCCGGGTGCCCGGCAGCAGCGGGAGCACCTGGGCGGCGTCGGCGGCGTTGTCGAGCAGCAGCAGCACCCGGCGTCCGGCCAGCGTGGTGCGGTAGAGCGCGGCGCGTTCGGCGGGGTCGGTGGGGACCGCGCGGTCCGGCACGCCGAGGGCGGTGAGCAGGTCGGCGAGCGCCTCGGCCGGGTCGAGCGGGTCGCTCAGGGTGCCGCGCAGGTCCAGCCGGAGCTGACCGTCGGGGAAGCGGTCGCGCAGGGCGTGCGCGACGTGCAGGGCCAGCGTGCTCTTGCCGACCCCGCCGAGGCCGTTGACCGCCACGACGGCCACGGCGGTCGGGTCCGGCGGGGCGAGCAGGGCGGTCAGCCTCGCCACCGCGCTCTGCCGGCCGGTGAAGTCCGCGATGCCGAAGGGCAGGTGCCGGGGTGCCGGGAGCAGGGATGGAGGCGGGGGCGGGGACTGGGCCGGGGACTGGGCCGGTACGGCGCTCGGGCGGTGGGCCGGGCGGCTCGGGCCCCCCGGTACCGGGGCCGGTGCGGTACGGCGGATCCGGTCCAGTACGGCGTCCAGCTCGGCGCAGTCCAGTCCCTGGTCGTGGTAGAAGCGCCGGGCTTCGGCGTGCACGGCCCGGGCCTCGTCGGGCCGACCCGCCCGGTGCAGCCCCAGCACCAGCAGGGCCCGGAAGCGCTCCTGGAACGGATGGACGAAGACCGCCCGGCCGAGGTCGACGAGGCAGGACGGGCTGTCCCCGAGTTCCACGTCGAGGCCGAGCTTGGTCTCCAGTGCCGCGATCCGGCGCAGGGTCAGGTGTTCGCGCAGTTCGGCCGCGTGCCGCCCCGGCAGGCCGGCCAGCGGCTCGCCCCGGTGCAGGGCGAGCGCCCGGGCCAGCAGGTCCCGGGCCTGCGGCGGCCGGCCGGCGGCCAGCGCCCGGTCGGCCTGCCCGACCAGGAGGTCGAACACCCCGAGGTCGACGGCCCGGGCCGGCACGTCGAACCGGTAGCCGTCGTCGACCGTGACCAGCAGGTGCCCGGCGGCGTGCCCGCGCAGTTCCTTGCGCAGCCGGTAGGCGTGGGTGGCCAGTACGGCGGCGGGGCGGTTCGGCAGGGCCCCCTCCTCGAAGACCCCGTCGGCGAGCGCGGCGGCCGTCAGCACCCGGCCGGGGCGGGCCAGCAGCATGGCCAGGAACGCCCGCTGCTGGCGGCGGCCCAGGTCGAGCGGCTGTCCGTCGTACCAGCCGGCCGGCGGGCCCAGCAGGGCGAAGCGCGGTCCGGCCGCGCCGCCCGCCGGGGCCCCGGGGTGGGCCCACACCCCGTCCGGCGCGTCCGGCGCGTCCGCGCACTCGGTGGGTTCGCGGCGGCTCATCGGCCACCGCCCGAGCCGCAGCCCACGGCCGTGACCGAGGCCGTGGCCGTGGCCGTGGCCGGCGCGACCGGTTCGGCCCGGGGGTCCTCGGGCCGGGGGTCCTCGGGCCGGGACAGCAGAGCGGAGATCGGCCAGGCCGGGCGGCGGACCAGCCGGTCGGCCGCTCGGCGCAGCGGGCCCGGCAGGTGACCGCAGGCGGCCGCCAGCGCCCGGGCGGCCTCCGGCTCGCGGGCCGGCCGCTCCGGGCCGAGGATCCGGCCGAGCAGGAGCAGCGCCTCCGGTGGGCTGAGCCGGCCGAGACCGACGGGGTGTCCGCCGCCCTCGTTCCCGTCCGGCCCGTCCGCCCCGGCCGCCCCAGCCGGGCCGCCCGGGCCGTCCGAACCGCCCGGGCCGTCGAGCGTGACGAGGGCGGCGCAGCCCGGCGCCGTGGGCAGCAGGGGGCGGACGGCCGCCAGGGCGGCGGCGCCGTCGAGCACGACCAGCACGCGCCGTCCGGCCAGCAGCCGGTGGAACAGGTCCCGGCGCTCGGCCGGGCCCGGCGGTACGGCCCCGTCCTCGACGCCCAGCGCGCGGACGAACGCCGCCAGGGTGTCGGACACGGCGTCGGGGCCCGCGGTGTGCAGGTCCGCGTACAGCTGGCCGTCGGGGTAGCCGGCGGTGGCCAGGTGGGCGGCGTGCACCGCCAGGGCGCTCTTGCCCGCGCCGCGCGGGCCGGTCACGGTGGCCAGCGGCGCCGTGCGGCCGGCCGGACCGGCCAGCAGCGCCGCAACGGCGGCCAGTTGGGCCCGGCGTCCGGTGAAGTCGGGCAGATCGGGCGGCAGTTGGAAGGGCCGCCGAACCGCCCGGGTGGGCGGTGTCGGCATCGGCGCCGGGTGGCCGGAGAGCTCCAGGTCGAGCTCCCGGCAGTGCCGCAGTGCCTCCTCCCGGCGGCCCGCCAGCAGGCGGCGTTCGTGGGCCGCGAACGGCCCCGGCACGTCGTCCAGGGCCGGGCCGGACCAGAGCGCGAGTGCGCCGGAGAGCAGGGTGCGGGCGCGTTCGGGCTGCCAGTTGCGGCGGGCGGTGGCGGCGTCGGCGATCCCGGCCAGGAAGGCCGTCCGGTCGACGGCGCCCGGGTCGACGTCCAGCCGGTAGCCCTTGCCCTGGTGCCGCAGCACGCTCGGGCCGGTCCGGTCCGGCGCCGCCCCGTCCAGCACCTTGCGGAGCCGGTAGACGTGGCCGGGCAGGGCGGCGGGCCGGTCCGGCGCGCCGTCCGCCTCCTCGCCCCACACCCCGTCGACGATCTCGCCCACCGGGACGGTCCGGCCCTGGGCGGCGAGGAGCACCGCGAGCACCGCCCGGTCCCTGGCCCGGTTGATCCGCAGCTCCCGGTCGGCGGACCAGGCCCGCAGCGGCCCCAGGACGGTGAAGCGCATCTCTCGCACGGCCCTCTCCGACAGGTCCTGCCCGGCCCGCTCCGACGGGACGGACCCAACTCCGCGTCATCTTACGTGTACAGAACGAGAGTTGGTCCGATCTTCCGGAGTTCCGGCCGACTGCCGGGGGGTGCGGACCGGCTCCGCACGCCCGGCGGGCGGCCGGAACGGTCAGTCCGTCAGCTCCCGGGCCAGGTCCGCCACCATCCGTTCCAGCCAGGACCGCACCGTCTCCGGGTCGAACAGGTCGGCGTCGTACTCGGCCAGGCCCGCGTAGCCGTCCGCGTCCGGGGTGAGGAGCACGGAGAGGTCGGCGCGGGTGGAGGGGCCCGGCACGTCCTCGACCTCGACGGCCAGGCCGGGGAGGTCGAGGGCGATCGCCGGGGTGCTCTGCACCGCGAGCAGGACCTGCGGGTACCCGGCCGGCAGCCGGACGCCGCGCTCGCGCAGCGGCTCGACCAGCTGGCCGAAAGGGACCGTGGCGTGGTCCAGGGCGGTGGCCACCGCCCTGGCCGCCGTGTCCACCGAGGCCCCGAACCCGCCCGGCGGGCGGGTGGGCAGCCGGATCGGCAGGCCGGTGGTGAGCAGGCCGACGACCTGCTCGTCCACCGGCCGGGTGCGGTTGGCGTACGAGAGCACCACCAGGGTCTCCGCCGCTCCGGTCAGCTCGCCGAGCAGCCGGGCGTAGGCGGCGAGCAGCACCGCCGAGGCGGTGGTGGAGCGCCCGGCGGCGCAGCGGCGCACCGCCTCGGCCGACCCGGCCGGGACGCGGAAGGCGAGGGTGCCGCCGCGCCCGGAGCGCTGCTCGGGTCGCGGCCGGTCGGTGGGCAGGTCCACCGCCGGCGGGGTGTCCCCCAGGACGTGGGCCCAGTGGTCGAGGGCCTCGGTGACGGCGGCCGGGGTGACCACGGTCCGTTCCCAGCAGGCGTGGTCGGTCATCCGGCCGGGGTCCGGCAGCGCAGCGCCGTCCCGGCGGTACAGCGCGCCCAGGTCGGCCAGCAGGGTGGCCAGGGACCAGCCGTCGACCACGATGTGGTGGAGCGACAGCAGCAGCACCGCGACGTCCTCGGCCGTGCGCAGCAGCCGGGCGCGCAGCAGTCGGTCGCCGTCCAGGTCGAACGGCAGGGCGCCCTCGGCCCGGGTGGCCCCGGCGAGCGCCGCGCCCCGGGCGGCCGGGTCGAGCATGCGCAGGTCCTCGACCGGCAGCTCCACCGGGCTGTTCGGCCGCACCTGCTGGAGCAGGCCCAGGTCGGTGTGCCGGTAGCCGGTCCGCAGGCTCTCGTGGCGCTCGCTCAGCGCCGTGAGGGCGGCGGCCAGCCGCTCGGGGTCGAGCGGGCCGCGCAGGGTGATGCGCTGGGTGATGTTCCACACCGCCGGGTCTGCGGAGCGGCCGTGCATCCCGTACAGCCGGCGCTGGGCCAGCCCGGCCGGCGCGGCGGCGAGCGCCGCGCCGGAGCCGGTCAGGACGGCCAGCAGCCGGTCCCGGTGCGCCCGGACGAGCCCGGCGGCCTCCTCGTCCAGCGCGCCGGCCGGGGCGAGGTAGCCGAGCCGCTCGCCGGTGGTGCGCAGCACGATCCCGCGCTCGTCGAGCAGCCGGACCAGGCGGTCCCAGCCCTCATCGGCGGTGGACACGGGGGCGGGGGCGCTCACAGCTCGCCCTCCTCGTAGGCCGGGGCCGGGCGGTCCTGGGCCGCCGGGCGGTGGGCGGCCATCGCGCGGACGGTGGGGCGGCGGAAGAAGTCGAGGACGCCGATCCGCAGCCCGGTGGCCTCGCGGACCCGGTTCAGCAGCCGGGTGGCGGCCAGCGAGTGGCCGCCGAGGTCGAAGAAGGAGGTCTCCACGCCCGCGGGGCGGCCGAGCTCCTCCTCCCACAGCCGTTGCACGGTGCGCTCCAGTTCGGTGGCCGGGGCGACGGCGGCGAGTCCGGCGCCCAGCGGCAGCGGTTCCGGCAGGGCGGCGGTGTCCAGCTTGCCGTTGAGGTTGAACGGCAGCGCCTCGACGGCGGCCCAGAGCCCCGGCACCATGTGCTCGGGCAGCAGGTCGGCCAGGTGGTCGCGGACCCGGGGCAGGTCGGCGGCGGCGCACCGCACGTACCCGGCCAGCGTGGTGCCCGCCGGGGTGCGGCGTCCGGTCACGGCCGCGCCGCGCACGCCCGGGACGGTCCGCAGCACGGTCTCGACCTCGCCGGGCTCGACCCGGTAGCCGCGCACCTTGACCTGGCGGTCGGCCCGGCCGAGGTACTCCAGGGTGCCGTCCGGCCGCCACCGGCCGAGGTCGCCGGTGCGGTAGCGCCGGCCCTCCGGGGTGTCGGTGAAGACGGCGGCGGTCTCCTGCGGCCGGCCGTGGTAGCCGAGCCCGACCTGGACGCCGATCGCGTGGATCTCGCCGACCGCTCCCGCCGGGACGGGGCGCCCGGCGGCGTCCAGCAGCACGATCCGGTTGCCCGGCGCCGGGCGGCCGATGGAGGCGTGGTCCGGCCCGTCCGGGTCGATCCGGCCGGAGGTGACCCCGTGGGTCTCGGTGGGGCCGTAGTGGTTCACCAGCCCGCAGCCGGGGTTGCGGGCCAGGAAGGCGCGCAGGGCGGGGGTGAGCAGCAACTGCTCGCCGCCCTGGATCAGTTCGCGCAGGTGCGGCACGGGTTCGTCGCCGAGGGCCTCGACCAGCGCGGCCAGCGGGGTGTACGGCAGGTGCAGCCGCTCGGCGCGGGTGGCGCGGACCACGGCGGCCAGCGCGGTGATGTCGTAGCGGGTCTCCTCCTCGATCAGCAGCAGGGTGCCGCCGCCGGCCAGCGTGGTCAGCATCTCCTGGACGCTGACGTCGAACCCGCAGGAGGCGTACTGGAGGGTGCGGGCGGCCGGGTGGTCGGCGACGTTCCAGTCGATCAGCGAGGCCAGGCCGAGGGTGTGCATCAGCACGCCCTTGGGGCGGCCGGTGGAGCCGGAGGTGTACAGCAGGTAGGCGGCGGCCCGCGCCGACGGGACGGGCAGCGGCGGCAGTTCGGCCCCGCCCGCGGGCCCGATGTCGGTGTCGGTGTCGGTGTCGGTGTCGGTGTGGACGGTCGGCAGCGCGATGCCCATCAGGTCCGTGCCCGGGGCGGTGAGCAGCACGGTCGGTGCGCTGTCCGCGGCGATCAGCCGGCAGCGCTCGGCGCCCTGCACCGGGTCGATCGGCACCAGGACGGCGCCCAGCCGCAGCACGGCCAGCAGCGCGGCCACCTGGTCGGCCGAGCGGGGCAGCAGCACGGCCACCCGGTCGCCCTCGCGCACGCCGGCGGCCAGCAGTCGGCGGGCCAGGCCCTCGGCCCTGGCGTGCAGCGTCCGGTAGTCGGTAGCAGCGCCGTCGGCCGCGACCACCGCGACGGCCTCCGGCCGGTCGGCCACCGTGGCCGCCACCCGGGCCAGCGGGTGCGCGGGCGCAGGCTCCGTCTCCGGTCCGCACTCCAGGGCGGGGTCGGCGGGGGCGGCCGTCAGCTCGGTGAGCGGTCGCGCCGGGTCGGCGACGGCGGCGGCCAGCAGCCGCTCGAAGGCGTCGAACAGCCGGTCCACCGTGGCCCGGTCGAACAGGGTCTCGGCGTACTCCACGTGGCAGCGGATGCCGTCGGGGAGGTTGGTGAGGAAGAGCGCCAGGTCGAAGGCGGAGCGGTCGACCACGTGGTCCAGCGGGCGGGCCGTCACCCCGGGCAGGTCCAGCTCGAAGACCGCGTGGTTCTCGAACTCGACCATGACCTGGAAGAGCGGGTTGCGGCTGGTGTCCCGCTGCGGGTTCAGTTCCTGGACGAGGACCTCGAAGGGCAGCTGCTGGTGCTCGTAGCCGTCCAGCGCGGTGGAGCGGACCCGGTCCAGCGCCTCGGCGAAGTCCGGCTCGCCGGAAAGGTCCAGCCGCAGCGCCAGGGTGTTGACGAAGAAGCCGACCAGGTCCTCGGTGCCGTCCGCCCGGTTGGCCAGCGGGGTGCCCAGCACCACCTCGTCCTGGCCGCTGTAGCGCTGGAGCACCCCGGCGAAGGCGGTGAGCAGCACCATGAACAGGGTCGAGCGCCGGTCGCGGGCCAACTCCCGGATTCCTGTCGAGAGTTCGGCGGGCAGGTGGCGGACGTACGAGCGGCCGCGACCGTCCGGTACGGCGGGGCGGGGCCGGTCGGTGGGCAGGGTCAGCACCGGCAGCTCGCCACCCAGCACCTTGCGCCAGTGGTCGAGGCTCTCCTCGTACGCCCCGGCGGCCACCGCGGCCCGCTCCCGGGCGGCTTCGGCGGCCGGGGTGGTGGTGAGCGTGGGCAGCCGGTGCGGCCGCTGCTCCCGGGCCGCCCGGTACAGCTCCCCCAGCTCCCGGGTGATCACCACGGTGGACAGGGTGTCGATCACGATGTGGTGCATGGACAGCACCAGGACGTGCCGGTCCGGTCCGGTCGCCAGCAGCCCGGCGCGGAACAGCGGGCCCTCGGCCAGGTCGAAGCGGCGGGCGCCCTCGGCGGCGACCAGCGCGGCCACCGCCTCCTCGGCCGGCCCGTGCACCGGGACCCGCTCCAGCACCGGGCCGTCCGGCGCCGGGATCACCTGCTGGAACGGTTCGCCGTCCTGCTCCCGGAAGACGGTGCGCAGCCCGACGTGCCGCTCCACCAGCGCGCGCAGCGCGGTGTCGAGCGCCTCCGGGTCCAGTGGGCCGTCCAGTTCGACGGCCTTGACCTCGTTGTACTGGGCGGCGTCGGGCAGCATCCGGTGCAGGAACCACATCCGCTGCTGCGCGTAGGACAGTGCGGCGCCGCGCTCGGTGGAGCGGCGCAGCGCGTCGATCTGCGGCAGGCCGGCCGCCACCAGGTCGGGGGCGAGCCCGAAGTCGACGAAGCAGGCGATCTCGTCCGCGCCGGCCGCCCGCAGCTCGGCGAGCACGGACCCGACGCTCTCCGGGGTGCCGATCAGGGCGCGCGAGGCGCAGTAGCGCTCGTAGGCGCGCTCCAGCACGAACTCGAGGTCCTCCTCGCGGGTGTTCTCGAAGTCCAGGGTCAGGCCGAGGCTGTTGGCCATCTGCCCGAACAGCGAGAGCGAGGAGCGCAGGTAGTGGCAGAACGGGCGGTAGGCCTGCGCGCGGGCGGTGGCGAGGTCGGCGCCCAGGTAGGTGTGGACCAGCACCACCACCCGGCCGGCCTCCGGGTCCAGGCCGTGCTCGGCCCGGGTGCGCCGGTAGAGGGCGACGTTCTCGGCGAGTTGGGCGATGTCCTGGGTCATCAGGTTGGTGATCACGCCGAGGTCGTGCCGGGCGGCCTCGCGGAAGCTGTCCGGGTTGCCGACGATCGCGGTGAACATCGGCGGCTGCTCCTGCAAGGGGCGCGGGTGCAGGGTCACCTCGATCGGCTCCCCGTTGCCGTTGCGGCCGCGGTAGGGCTCGCCGCGCCACAGCGCCCGGACGGTGTCGATCTGGCGGTGCATCAGCTCCTTGTGGCCGCCGTAGTTCTCCGGGAAGAACAGGAAGTCGTTGGGGTGCCAGCCGCTGGCACAGCCCAGCCCGACCCGGCCGCCGGACAGGTTGTCCACCACCGACCACTCCTCCGCCACCCGGACGGGGTGGTGCAGCGGCAGCACCGCGCAGCCCGCGTTGAGCCGGATCCGGCTGGTCTCCCGGGCCAGCGCGGCCGCCAGCACCGAGGGGTTGGGGAAGATCCCGCCGAAGGAGTGGAAGTGGCGCTCCGGCAGCCAGACGGCGTGGAAGTCGTGCCGGTCGGCGAAGCGGGCGCTCTCCAGGACGATGCGGTACTTCTCGTCCTCCGGGGAGTCCTGGGGGTAGTCGCCGAAGAAGTACAGGCTGAAATCGACCGGGCGCTGCGGGTCGCTCACCGGGTGGTACGGAACGGGCTCGGCCCCGGTACCGGTGCGGGATTCCGTGGCGAGTGCGGGCAGTTCGGGCAGTTCGGCCGCCGGGCGCGGGGTCGGGGCCGGGAGCCGCACCCCGGGCGAGGCCGGGAAGAAGCCGCCGCGCCGCAGGCCGCGCAGCGACTCCCGGACGGCGTCGACCACGAACTCCAGGTCGCCGTCGGTGTGGGCGGTGGAGAGGAAGAAGTTGCGCCACTCCCAGACGTAGACCCCGCGGGTCAGCAGCTCCGGGAAGAACAGCTCCACGTCGGCCCGCGGCTCGAACCTGAACAGCGAGCCGAAGTGGGCCAGCCGGAGCGGGAACTCCTCCTCCTCGAAGAACCCGTTGAGGGTCGCGGCCAGTTCGTCGGTGCGGGCGTTCAGCCGCTCCTGGAGGCCGGGGCCGGCCTCCTTGAGGTGGCGCAGCACGGCACCGGCCGCGGTCATCGCCAGCGGGTGCTGGATGTAGGTGCCGCCGAAGAAGGTGGTGTCCTGGGGCGGGTAGCTGTCGTCCCCGTAGTCCCAGTGGCCGCCGTCGATCCCGTCCATGATGTCGGCCCGCCCGGCGATCGCGCCGATCGGGTAGCCGCCGCCGAGCACCTTGCCGTAGGTGGAGAGGTCCGGGGTCACGCCCCAGAAGCCCTCGGCGCCGCGCAGGTGGGGCCGGAAACCGGTGAGCATCTGGTCGAAGAGCAGCACGATGCCGCGGCGGGCGGTCAGTTCGCGCAGCGAGCGGACGAACTCGGCCGGCTGGCGCCCCGGGTGGCGGCTCTGCACCGGCTCGACCAGTACGGCGGCGATCCGGTCGCCGAGCTCCTCGATGACCTGGAGGCTCTGCGGATCGCCGTACCGCAGCACGATCAGGTCGGCGACCGCGCTGCCGGGGATGCCGCTCGACACCGGGACGGTCTCCCGGTCGGCGCCGTGGCCCACCGTCCGGCCCAGGGTGTGGTCGAAGTGGCCGTGGTAGGAGCCCTCGAACATGACGATCTTGTCCCGGCCGGTAAAGGCGCGGGCGAGCCGGATCGCCCCGGCGTTCGCCTCGGTGCCGGAGTTGGCGAAGGCGACCCGCTCGGTGCCGGTCAGCTCGGCCAGCAGCTCGGCGGCCTCCCCGGTCTCCGGGCCGCGCGGGCCCAGTCGCAGCCCGCCGGCCAGGTGCTCGCGGACGGCCTCGGCGACGAACTCCGGGTCGTGGCCGAAGAGCAGGACGCCGAAGCCCATGGTGATGTCGACGTAGGTGTTGCCGTCGAGGTCCTCCAGCCGGGAGCCCCGGGCCCGGCGGGCCGCGAGCGGGTAGAGCATCTCCTTGGTCGAGGAGCGGAAGCCGACCACGGCGCGGCTGTCCGCGAGGGTGCGGCGGTGGCGGCGGGTGACCGCCTTGGAGGCGGCGGTACGGGCGGTGAACCGGGCGACCAGCCCGTCCACGTGGGCGCGCTGCTGCTCGGTCAGGCCGCCGGCGGCCATGCCGGACTCGCGGGAGACGGTCACCCGGGGGCCGTGCACCTGCGGGGCGGCCGGCGCGGGGGCGGCGGCGGGAAGCGGGGCCTCGACGGCCGGGGCGACGGCCGGGGGCAGGGCGGCGGGGGCCGCCACCGGGAGGGGCGCGGGCGGTACCGCCCCGGTCGCGGGCGCCGGCCCGGTCCCGGCCAGCAGGCCGAGCTGGTCGCGCATCAGGTCGGAGAACTGGCCCAGCAGCGCGAGCTGTCGCTCGATCAGGCCGGTTCCGTCGGTCACCAGGGCTGAGGCGACCGGGACCGGGACCGGGACCGGGGGTGCGGACGGAAGTGCCGGGACGGGCGCGGCAGGCACCGCAGGCGCGGGCGCGGACGGAAGGGCTGCGGCCGGTACGGGGAGGACGGGAGCGGGAGCCAGGGGCGCCGGGGCCGCGACCGGCTCCGGCGCGGCCGCCGGGAGCAGCGCGTCCCGGACGTCCGGCTCCAGCCGGTCGGCGATCAGCCCGGCCAGCCGGGCCGGGGTGTCCGCCGCCTCGAACAGTTCGCGCATCGAGATCCGCACCCGGAAGGCGCGCTCCAGGTCCCGGATCATGTTGATCATCCCGAGCGAGTCGGCGCCCAGGTCGAAGAAGGGGTCGTCGGCACCGACCGCCCCCTCGTCGTGGCCCAGCTGGCGGGCCGTCTGCTCCAGCACCCGGCGCAGCACCGCCTCCTCGGCGAGCCGCTCGGGGCTCGCTGCGGCGGCGGGGACGGCGGGCGCTGGGACGGCGGCCGGGACGGCGGCCGCCGGGGCGGTCGGCTGGGGCGGCGGTGCCTGGTGCATGGCGGGGTCCTCGGTGGTCGTCGGCCGGTCGGGGGCGGTGAACCAGTGGCGGCGGCGTTGGTAGGCGGTGGTCGGCAGGGGCACCCGGCGGGCCGGGCCGTCCGGCCAGTCGCGGGCGGCGGCGAACCGCGCCCAGTCGATCGGGACGCCGTGGGACCACAGCGCGCCGGCCGCGGCGTCGAACTGCGGCTCCTGCGGGGCGCCGCGGCGGGCACCGGCCACGAAGTGGCGGTGCGGCAGCTCCCGGCGGCCCATGCCGGTGAGCGTCGGGTGCGGGCCGAGCTCCAGGAACAGCTCGTGGCCCTGCCCGTCCAGGGCGGCGAGCACCTGGTCGAAGCGCGCGCTCTCCCTCGTCTGCCGGACGAAGTAGTCGGGCGTGGGCACCGTGCCGGGGGCCAGTACCTCACCGCCCAGGTTGCTCACCAGCGGTACGGTCAGCGGCCGCAGCCGCAGCCGGGCGAGCTGTTCGCGGAACGGTTCGAGCACCGGGTCGAGCAGCCGGGAGTGGAACGCCCGGTCGGTGGCGAGTCGTTCGGTGGTCACGCCCTCGGCGGCCAGCACGGCCTCGGCGGCCGCGATGTCGCGCGGCGGGCCGGACAGCACGCGCTGGCCGGCGCCGTTGACCACGGCGAGGTCCACCCCGGGCAGCCAGTCGGCGAGTTCGGCGAGCCGCTGCGGACCGGCCATCACCGCCGTCATGGCGCCGGGAGCGGTCGCCCGGTGCATCAGCCGGCCGCGCAGCGCGG
>NZ_JBHWIV010000110.1:0-25021 GCF_042731675.1 Kitasatospora sp. NPDC059827
CCCCCCGCCCCCCCCCGCCCCCCCCGCCCCGGCTCTCGCGTTGCCTCAGGACTCCGGGGTGGACCCCTTGCGCCGGCCGGTCAGCCGCCGCACCGGACCGGCGACCGCCTCGGCGGCCCGGCCCGCCCGGGTGGCGAGGGCGGCCCGGGCCGCCCTCGCCGTGTCGGAGGTCCGCCACCACAGCTGGGCCGAGGACGGCGGCAGCAGCAGGGCCCGCAGCCGCCCGGCCCGGCCGGCCCCGGCCCACAGGGCCCGCCGGGCGGTGCGGACGTCGGCGGCCAGCGGGGCCGTGGTGACCTGCCCGGCCGGGGCGTAGAGCACCCGCTCGGTGGCCAGCGCCAGCCGTCCGGCGGCGGCCGCCGCGTCCGCGTCCAGGTCCGCCGTCTCGGTGATCCGCCGGGCGGCCGAGCGCGGGGTGCGTGACTCGTCCGGGGGAATTCCGACGTCCCAGGCGGAGTCCACCAGCTCGTCCCAGGCGGCCAGCACCTGGGCGTCGGTGAGCTCGCCCGGGCCGTCCCCGCCGGGCCGGCGCCGTCCTCCGCCGCCGAGCCGGCGGCGTCGTACGGCGGTCCGCCAGAACATCGGTACGAGCAGCAGCGCGATCAGCACCACCACGACGGCCAGGGTGCCGAGCACCTGGCCGGACAGCAGCCAGGACTCGTCGGCGCCCCGGCCGGCCGCCTTGCTCTTGGGCCCGCAGTCGCCCAGCTGGCGCTGCTTGGCGGTGCAGTCGGAGCTCTGGGACGGCGCCGGGACGGCGGCCGAGCTGGTCGCCGCGGCGGTCGGCGCCTGGGAGGGCGCCGTGGTCGGGGCGCTGGACGCCTCGCTGTAGCGGGCCGGGACGCCCCGGCTCGGGGTCGGCTCGAAGCGCATCCAGCCGTAGCCGGAGAAGTACAGCTCGGGCCAGGCGTGGTACATCCGGCCGCTGACCGAGTAGACGTTGTCGCCCTTGTTGTCGCCGGGGGTGAAGCCGACCGCGACCCGGGCCGGGATCTTCAGCACCCGGGCCATCGCCGCCATGGTGGAGGCGAAGTGCACGCAGAAGCCGCGGCGGTCGCGCAGGAAGACCGCGATCGCGTTGCTGCCGGTGCCGCCCTCGACCGAGGTGTCGTACTTGAACCCCGGGCCGGTGAAGAAGTTCACCAGCGCCGTCGCCCGGTCGTAGTCGGTGCGGGCGTTGGCGGTGACCGCCCTGGCCTGCTCGGCGACCACGGCCGGCAGGTCGGACGGGACGGCGGTGTAGCGGTCCCGGATGTCCTGCGGGGCGAGCGGCGCGGTGCGCAGCTCGTCCGCGGTGGGCCGCAGGTCCAGCGTGCTGACGTGGTAGCGCAGGCCGCTGATCGCCTTGTCGTTGGTCGGCAGGACGGTGCGGGTGATCGGGTCGAGCTTCCACTCGTTGCGGTTGGGGACCTGGACGGAGGCGGCCGGGTACGGCATCGGCAGCCAGCTGTTCTGCAGGCCGTTGCCGATCTGGAAGTCGCCCTCGATCCGGGGGACGTTGGTGACCCGCAGGCCCTCGGGGGTGGGCAGGGTGGCCGGGAGGTCGCTGACCACCGTGCTGCCGAGCTTCCAGTTGGTGCCGTCGAACTGGTCCAGCGAACCGGTGCGCAGGTAGGTCTGGTCGGCGAGGTCGCTCTCCAGGCTGTAGGTGAGCAGCTCGTTGTCGGACGGCTTGCTGATCGCCGCCTCCAGGCTGACCAGCGGGTCGAGGCTGGTGGCCACGCTCCCGGCGCCGCCGTGCCCGGACGACCCGCCGGACGAGCCCGAGTCCAGCAGCCCGAGGTCCCAGCGCGGCAGGAAGACCGGCAGCAGCAGGGCCAGGGCCAGCGCCAGGACGCCGACCTGCTGGCCGCCCTGGCTGATCCGGCTGGAGGTGACCGTGCCGCGCGCGCTGCCGCGGAAGACCCGGCCCCAGCGGGAGACCCGGTCCTCGCCCTCGGCGAACAGCAGCAGCAGGTAGCCGGCCGAGGCGAAGCCGAACCAGACCCAGCTGCCGTGGTCCCCGGCGACGCCGTTGCCGATCGAGTACAGCGCCAGCAGCGGCAGCCCGGCCAGCGCCGAGCGCCGGTAGGTCACCGCGATGGTGTCCACCAGTACGGCGATCAGGCCGACCGAGGAGACCAGGATCAGCCGCAGGCCCGCGGTCGGCGGCGCCGGGAGGGCGTACTGGCTGATGTCGTCCAGACCGGCGGAGAAGACCTGGCTGAGCATCCGCATCGCGGGCGCCCCGGGCAGCACCCCGCCGGTCAGCCCGGACCCGGCGAAGCCGAGCAGCATCAGCAGGAGCAGCACCAGCACCTGGGCCACCGGGACCGACCAGCGGTACAGCGGGGAGCGGCGCAGGCCGGCGCCGACCGCCGAGATCACGGCGATCACCAGGAAGGCGTAGGTGAGCCAGCTGCGGATGGTCAGCAGCGGCAGCAGGCACAGCGAGGCGAGGGCGGTGGCCAGCGCCGAGTAAACGGTCAGTTTGGCCCGGGTGGTCACGCGCCGGCCTCATCTCGGTAGGGGGCGGTGGTCTTGGCGCCGTCGGCGGACCGCCACAGGTCCGGTACGGAGTCGCCCGCCCGGACCGGCAGGACCGTCCAGCCGGCCGCGCGCAGCTCCCGGACCCGCTCGCGGAACTCGTCGCCGCCGGTGTCGGGGGCGAGCATCCGCACACCGGCCCAGGTGCCGGTGTCGAGCAGGAAGGCGATCGCCCCGCCGGTGCGGCCGCGCAGCCGGGCCAGCCGGGTGGCCTGCGCCGCGTCCAGGTCGCCGAGGACGGCCACCAGCAGACCCTCGCCGCCGGCCCGCAGCGGCTCCTCGGCGCGGGACAGCCCGGCGCCGTCCGACAGGTCGGCGACCGCGAGGGCGTCCAGGATCAGCCCGGAGGTGTCGGCGGCGACGTTGTGGCCGCCGCTGCCGGGCCCGGGCACCCAGTGCCCGGTGTCGGTGAGCAGCTGGGTCTGGTAGCCGCGCTCCAGCAGGTGCACGGCGACGGAGGCGGCGCAGCTGACCGCCCACTCGAAGGAGGAGGCGGGGCCGCTGCCCCGGTGGGCCACCTCGCGGGTGTCCAGCAGGACGGTGGCGCGGGCCTTCTGCGGCTGCTCCTCGCGGCGCACCATCAGCTCGCCGTACCGGGCGGTGGAGCGCCAGTGCACCCGGCGCAGGTCGTCGCCGGGCCGGTACTCGCGCAGGATCACGTCGTCGTCGCCGGCCAGCGCCAGGGTGCGGGCGTGGCTCTCGCCCTGGCCGATCCACTCGCCGCGGAGCCGCACCTGCGGCAGCGCCAGGACCTGCGGGACGACGGTGAGCACGTCGGAGGCGGCGAAGGCGCGGTTGACCTCGCACATCCCGAACGGGTCGGACAGCCGCAGCTGCAGCGGCCCGAGCAGGTAGCGGCCGCGCAGGTCGGAGCGGACCCGGTAGGAGACCTCGCGGAAGCCGCGCGGCTCGACCCGGTCGAGCACGAACCGCGGCCGCGGCCCGAGCACGTACGGGACCTTGTCCTCCAGGAGCAGCAGCCCGGTGGGCACCCGGGAGACGTTGTCCACCCGCAGGTGGACCCGGGCCTCCTGGCCGGCGATCGCCCGGTGCGGGCTGAGCCGGCGTCCGCTGGCCACCCGGTACCGGGTGTTGGCGACCACCGCGGCGGCGGCCAGCGGCAGGGCGGCGAGCAGGACGCCGACCCGCAGCAGCGCGTCCTGGTCGAGCAGGTAGGCGCAGACCACCGCGGTCAGACCGGCCGCGAGGAACGAGCGGCCCCGGGTGGTGAGGCCGTGCAGTCCGGCCCGCAGCCCGCCCGTTCCGTCGGATGAGGCCACCTCAGCCCCTCCGGACGGCCGGGCCGCCCTGCGGACGGGGCAGCGGGATCCGGGCGACCAGGTCGGTCACGATCTGCTCGGCGGTGCGGCGGCCGAGCTGGGTCTCGGCGGTCGGCATCAGGCGGTGCGCCAGGACCGGGACGGCCAGCCGCTGGATGTCGTCCGGGGTGACGTAGTCGCGCCCGTCCAGCGCGGCGGCGGCGCGGGCGGCCCGGACCAGGTGCAGGGTGGCGCGCGGCGAGGCGCCCAGCCGCAGTTCGGGGCTGGTGCGGGTGGCGCCGACCAGGTCGACGGCGTAGCGGCGGACCGGGTCGGCGATGTGCACGGTGCGGACCAGCTCGACCAGCTTGAGGATGTCGGCGGCGTGCGCGACCGGCTGGAGGTCGGCCAGCGGGTTGGCACCGGCGTGCACGTCGAGCATCGCGAACTCGGCCTCGGGGCTGGGGTAGCCGATCGAGACCC
The DNA here is from genome assembly GCF_042731675.1 of Kitasatospora sp. NPDC059827. NCBI lineage: Bacteria > Bacillati > Actinomycetota > Actinomycetes > Kitasatosporales > Streptomycetaceae > Kitasatospora > Kitasatospora sp. NPDC059827. The sequence continues at coordinate 4,269 of NZ_JBHWIV010000110.1, forward strand.
GGGCCATGAAGCGGTCCCGCTGGGCCTCCGGGAGGGGGTAGGTGCCCTCCATCTCGACCGGGTTCTGGGTGGCCACAACCATGAACGGCGAGGGCAGCTCGTAGCTGGTGCCGTCGATGGTGACCTGGCGCTCCTCCATCGACTCCAGCAGCGCGGACTGGGTCTTCGGCGAGGCGCGGTTGATCTCGTCGCCGACCACGATCTGGGCGAAGATCGCGCCCGGGCGGAACTCGAAGTCGTGCTGCTGCTGGTCGTAGATGTTGGTGCCGGTGACGTCCGAGGGCAGCAGGTCGGGGGTGAACTGGATGCGGCGCACGGTGCAGTCCACGGACTTGGCGAGCGCCTTGGCCAGCATGGTCTTGCCGACGCCGGGCACGTCCTCCAGCAGCAGGTGGCCCTCGGCGAGCAGGACGGTCAGGGCGATCCGGACGGCCTCGGGCTTCCCCTCGATCACGCTCTCGATGTTGGCGCGGACCCGGTCCACGACCGCCGCGAGCTCCGGGAGCCCGACCGGACGGTACCCGTTCGCCCTCTGCTCGCCCCCCGCAGGACTGCCGAGACCGGCCTGATCGTTGTAGCTCGTCACCCGTTTACGCTCCCTGGCACACCGTGCCCGCCTCACCCGAGGCCGGACCCCACCCCATGCTTGACGCGGCCGTCCCGGGGGCGGTTCCGAACGAGGATCCGGCGCCGGTGGGCGGCCTGCGGCCCGGCCGCCCCAGGTGGTTCGGGGTCCGACCGGCAGGCGCATTCTCCCCCGTTCGGCGGTCAGAAGTCACCATTCGGCCCTCGCCGAATGAGAGCGGGCGGGCTCCGGTCAGCGGATCTCGCGCAGCAGCCCGGTGTGGACGTCGAAGACGAAGCCGCGGACGTCGTCGGTGTGCGGCAGGAACGGGGAGGTGCGCACCCGCTGCATGGACTGGCGGACGTCGCCGTCCAGGTCGACGAAGGCCTCCACCGCCCACTGCGGGCGCTGCCCCACCTCCAGCTCCAGTTCGCGGCGGAAGTCCTCGGTGAGGCCGAGCAGTCCGCAGCCGGTGTGGTGGATCAGCGCGATCGAGCGGGTGCCCAGGGCACGCTGGCTGATGGTCAGGGAGCGGATGGTGTCGTCGGTGACGACGCCGCCGGCGTTGCGGATGACGTGGGCGTCGCCCAGGGCGAGGCCGAGCGCCGCGAAGAGGTCGAGCCGGGCGTCCATGCAGGCCACCACGGCGATCCGCTGGACGGGGCGGGCGTCCATGCCGCCGTCGCGGAAGTCCACCGCGTACTCGCGGTTGGCCGCCACGAAGCGGTCGATGATGGTGGGTCCGGCGGGGTCGGCGGCGGCGTTCGGCGTCGGCCGGTCGGGGGTCACTGTCATGGTGGCGACGTTAGTGCCGTCCGGGGCCGCGCGGTGGGGCGGAGAGCTACAGAACGCGCCGCCGTGAGCGAGTGCATAGCGACAACCGGAGGGTCCGTCCGGGCCGGTCCGGGGACGGGTTCGTACCCGGTCGCTCGACGGGGCGCGCGCCGGTCGCCGGGGGCTGTCGGCCGGGACCCCCGCCGGGCCGCTCCGACGGCCGCGACCTGCGGTGATCCGTACCGCCGCCCGGGTGGTGCGCCGGAGCGGACCATTGACTGGCGGGGCCGCCGCGATAGAGTTGCGGCGCGTTGGAGCACACCCCTCGGAGCCCGTCAACCGGGCCGTGCCGAACGGTGTGCGGCCCGGCCGATGCGGCTCGTGGCCTCCACCCGCTCCGTGTCCACCTGGCGCACCTTCCCCGGCGCCGGGCGGTCACGACCTTCCCCTCGAGCGGGCGGGGACCACGGGCCGCGTCGTCGTGCCGGCGGGTGGTGGGCGAGAATGGTCGGAGCTCCCGGATCGTCGGGCTGCTCCGCACCGAGGAAGGGCGCCGCCGCGCATGACCACCAACGAACCGGGTCCCAAGCACGTTCCGGTGATGCTGCAGCGGTGCATGGACGCGCTGGCGCCGGCGATCTCCCGCCCCGGTGCCGTGGTGGTCGACGCGACCCTGGGCCTCGGCGGCCACAGCGAGGCGCTGCTGACCCAGTTCCCGGAGGTCCGGCTGGTCGCGGTGGACCGCGACCCGCAGGCGTTGAAGCTGTCCGGCGAGCGGCTGGCGCCCTTCGGCGACCGGGCCACGCTGGTGCACGCGGTGTACGACGAGATCCCCGAGGTGCTGGAGCGCCTGGACATCGACCGGATCGACGGCGTCCTGTTCGACCTCGGCGTCTCCTCGATGCAGCTGGACGAGGCCGACCGCGGTTTCGCCTACGCCCAGGACGCGCCGCTGGACATGCGGATGGACCAGACCCGGGGGATCAGCGCGGCGGAGGTGCTGAACACCTACGGCCACGGCGACCTGGCCCGGATCCTCAAGGTGTACGGGGAGGAGCGGTTCGCCGGGAAGATCGCCTCGGTCATCCTGCGGGAGCGGGAGAAGGAACCGTTCACCAACAGCGCGCGTCTGGTCGATCTGGTGCGCAACGCCATTCCGGCGGCGACCCGCCGGACCGGCGGGAACCCGGCCAAGCGGACGTTCCAGGCGCTGCGGATCGAGGTCAACGGTGAGCTGGAGGTCCTGGACCGGGCGATCCCGGGGGCACTGGACGTCCTGGCGCTGGGCGGCCGGATCGCGGTGATGTCGTACCAGTCGCTGGAGGACCGGCTGGTGAAGCAGTACTTCGCCGCCGGAGCGACCAGCACCGCCCCGCCGGGGCTCCCGTTCATCCCGGAGGAGCACCAGCCCTGGCTCAAACTGATCACCCGCGGTGCCGAGCAGGCCACCGAGGAGGAGATCGAGGAGAACCGGCGCGCCGCGCCCGTGCGGCTGCGGGTGGCGGAGAGGATCAGGGACCGAAGCAAGCGGGGCTGAGGAAGGCTCCGGCGGGGTCCGAAGGGCGGAGGAGAACGGTGGGGCCGGTGGCCGGTGAGGTCCGGGCGGGGCGGGGAGGACTCCCCGGACAGGGCAGGGCACGCATCACGGTCCGGCCGGGGCGGCGCCCCGTGCGGGGGCGCACGCCGTTCGCGGTGCTCGTGGTGGTGCTGCTGGCGGCGGGGCTGCTCGGCCTGCTGGCGCTGAACACGGCGCTCAACGAGGGCTCCTTCGAACTGTCCCGGCTGCAGAAGCAGACCACCAAGGCGACCGACGAGCAGCAGAGCCTCCAGCACGAGATCGACCAGAGCTCAGCCCCGGACGCGCTGGCCAAGCGGGCCGGCGAGCTGGGCATGGTCCCGGCCGGCGGGATGGCCTTCCTGGACGTGCCGAACGGCGGCAAGGTGGTCGGCACGCCCGGCCCGGCGCAGGACAGCCCGCCGGTGAAGAAGTCGACGGTCGACCCGTGGCCGACCAAGCCCGCGCCGGGCGCGCAGAGCGCGGCCCCGGCGCAGCCCTCCGGACAGCCGTCCGGCTCGCCGAGCGCCCAGCCCCCGGCCCAGCCGAGCCCCTCGGCGCCGCCGACCCCGGCGGCCTCGGCCGGCGACTCGGTGATCCAGCTCAACCCGGTGACGAGCGCGCCGGCCCAGCACGGGGGTGGTACCCGATGACGACACCTCGTCAGCCCTCCGGTTCCGGCTCGGGCTCCGGCTCGGGGTCCGGTTCCGCCCGCCGCCAGCCGCCGCGCAGCGGTACGGCCAGGCCGGTGGCCGGGCGCGGCCAGCCCGCGAAGGGGCAGCCGGCCAAGGGGCAGGCCGCCCGCGGCCAGTCCGGCAAGGTCCAGCCCGCGAAGGTCCAGCCCGCGAAGGCCCAGACGCCGAAGGCGCAGAGCCCGAAGGCCCAGCCGGCCAAGGCCCAGCCCGCGCGCGGCCAGTCGGCCAAGGCGCAGCCCGCCCGGTCCGCCTCCGTCGGCCGCACCCCGCGGGCGCCGCAGCAGCGCCGCCCGGAGGGCCGTCCGCCGGCCCGCAGCCAGGCGGCCGTGCGGCCGCGCCCGAAGTCCAGGCTGCCGCACCGCCCCAAGGCGCTGCGGCTGGCCGAGCCGAAGCGCCGGCTGCGGGTGATCACCGTGGTGCTGTCGCTGGTGTTCTCGGTCTTCGCCGGGCGCCTGGTGCAGCTCCAGCTGGTCGACGCCGACGCGCTGGCCGCCGACGCGAACACCAACCGCTACCAGAACATCCCGATCACCGCCGAGCGCGGCTCGATAACGTCCTCCGACGGCGTCGCCCTCGCGGCGACCGTGGACGCGTACGACATCACCGCCGACCCGGCGATGTTCACCCCCGAGGCGACCGGCATCCCGGACGCGCCCGAGCAGGCGGCCGCGTTGCTGTCGCCGATCCTCGGCGTGGCCAAGGAGAAGATCGCCGCCGACCTGCACACCCCGAAGACCCGCTACAAGCGGCTCGCCGCGCAGCAGACCCCGGCCGCCAAGACCCAGATCAGCGACCTCAAGACGGGCCTGGAGAAGAAGGCCGGCACGCGCGCCTGCCAGGCCCAGAAGAAGCTGCTCGGCAAGCCGGCCGACCAGGGCGGGCGCACCCGGGTGGACAACGAGTGCGCCAACCCGCTGGCCGGGGTGTTCAACCGGGAGACCCAGAAGCGGATCTACCCGGCCGAGGGGCTGGCCGCCAACCTGGTCGGCTTCGTCAACGGCGAGGGCGAGGGCGCCGGCGGGCTGGAGCTGCAGTACCAGAAGCAGCTGGCCGGCAAGGACGGCCACAGCAGCTACGCCCAGGCGGGCGGGCGGCTGGTGCCCACCGCCGGGGGCTCGATGGACCCGGCCGTGTCCGGCAGCGACATCAAGCTGACCGTCAACCGGGACATCCAGTGGGCCGCCCAGCGGGCGATCACCGACCAGGTGGCCAACTCCGGTGCGGAGAAGGGCTACGTGGTGGTCCAGGACGTGAAGACCGGCCAGGTCATCGCGATGGCCTCCGCGCCCGGCTTCAACCCCAACGACCTGAGCCTCGCCAAGCAGTCCCAGATGGGCAACCCGGCCCTGGTGGACGCGTACGAGCCGGGCAGCACCGCCAAGCTGATGAGCCTGGCCGCCGTGCTGGACACCGGCAAGGCGAACTGGGACACCAAGGTGACGGTGCCCTACCCGCTGATCCGGGCCGGGCAGGAGTTCAGGGACGACGTCGTGCACGGCACCTGGTACCTGACCCTGGCCGGGGTACTCGCCAAGTCCTCCAACATCGGCACCATCGAGGCGATCGAGACGCTCGGAGACGGCGACCAGCTGAAGGCCAACCAGATCCTGGACGGCTACATGCGCAAGTTCGGGGTGGCTCAGCCGACCGGTGTGAACTTCCCGGGGGAGACCGCGGGCAAGCTCAAGAAGCCGGAGGACCTGGTCGCCTCGGAGAAGTACAACATCGCCTTCGGCCAGGGCCCGTTGCAGATGAACGCGCTCCAGGCCACCTCGGTGTACTCGACCATCGCCAACGGCGGGGTGCGGGTCGCGCCCAGCATCGTCCAGGGGATCACCGGGCCGGACGGCAAGTACGCCCCGACCCCGGCGGGCGAGCAGACCCGGGTGGTCAGCGAGCAGACCGCCAAGACCCTCACCTCGATGCTGGAGTCGGTCGTCGACGACGAGCAGGGGACCGGCGGCAAGGCCGCGATCCCCGGCTACCGGGTCGCCGGGAAGACCGGCACCGCCAACCGGGGGGCCGCCGACGGCAAGGGCTACGACGGCTACACCGCCTCCTTCATCGGCTTCGCGCCCGCCGACGCCCCCCGCTACACCGTCTCCTGCACCCTCCAGGGCCCGGTCAACGGGCACTTCGGCGGCCAGCTGTGCGGGCCGGTGTTCAAGCAGGTGATGGAGTTCACCCTGAAAACCATGCAGGTCCCGCCGAGCGGGAGCCAGGCGCCGAACCTGGCCGTCGAGTGGAAGCCGTGAACGAGGATGAGCAACCAGCGGGCCGGTGCGGACGACGGCGCGGCGAAGGGCCGGTTTGGCCCTGGGCACCCTTCGGCGGATAGCCTTCGCGCCGTGCCGAAACCCGATCAAACCACCGTGAGTCCGCCCCGCCCGACCGGGACCGCCGCCCTGCCGCTCGCCGAGCTGGCCTCCCGGCTGGGCCTGCCGCCCGTCGAGGGCGCCGCCGTCACGGGTGTCACCCACGACTCCCGCGCGGTGCGCCCGGGCGACGTGTACGTGGCCTTCCCGGGCGCCAACCACCACGGCGCGGCCTTCGCCGGCCAGGCTGCGGCGGCCGGCGCGGTGGCCGTGCTGACCGACCCGGCCGGTGCCGAGCTGGCCGGGCCCTCGGGCCTGCCGCTGCTGGTCGTCGACCGGCCGCGGGCCCGGATGGGCGAGCTGGCCGCGATCGTCTACGGCCACCCCTCCGAGGGGCTGCTGATGATCGGACTGACCGGCACCAACGGCAAGACCACCACCTCGTACCTGGTCGAGGGCGGTCTGCGCGGCGCTGGGCGGCTCCCCGGCGTGATCGGCACCGTCGAGATGCGGGTCGGCGAGGAGCGGATCAAGAGCGAGCGGACCACCCCCGAGGCCACCGACCTGCACGCGATCCTCGGTGTGATGGCCGAGCGCGGCGCGGACGCGGTGACCATGGAGGTCTCCAGCCACGCCCTGGTCTTCGGCCGCACCGACGGGGTGGCGTACGACGTCGCGCTGTTCAACAACCTCACCCCCGAGCACCTCGACTTCCACCCGGACATGGAGGACTACTTCCAGGCGAAGGCCCGGCTCTTCCAGCCCGGCAAGTCCCGCCACGGCGTGGTCAACCTGGACGACGAGTACGGCCGCCGGCTCGCCGCCGAGGCCAAGATCCCGGTGACCACCTTCTCCGCGACCGGCGACGCCGGGGCCCACTGGCGGGCCGTGGACGTCCAGCTCGGTCCGATCGGCTCCACCTTCCGGGTGGTCGGTCCGGACGGCGCCGGGGCGGACGCCTCCGTCCCGCTGCCCGGCCCGTTCAACGTCGCCAACGCGCTGGCCGCGATCACCGTGCTGGTCGCCGCCGGGCTGCCGCTGGAGCGGGCGGTGGCCGGGATCGCCGCCGTCCCCGGCGTGCCGGGCCGGCTGGAGCGGGTGGACGGCGGGCAGCCGTTCGTCGCCGTGGTGGACTACGCCCACAAGCCGGACGCCCTCCAGGCCGTCCTCGCCTCGCTGCGCGAGGTCACCAAGGGCCGGCTGCACGTCGTGGTCGGCTGCGGTGGCGACCGCGACCCGCACAAGCGCGGTCCGATGGGCGCGATCGCCGCCCGGCTCGCCGACACCGCCCTGCTGACCAGCGACAACCCGCGCAGCGAGGACCCGCTGGCGATCCTCGCCAGCATGCTGACCGGCGCCGCCGCGGTGCCCGAGGCCGAGCGCGGGGACGTCCTGGTCGTCCCCGACCGGGCGGAGGCGATCCGGCTCGCGGTCACCCGCGCCCGGGCCGGGGACACCGTGCTGGTGGCCGGCAAGGGCCACGAGCTCGGCCAGTACGTTCGAGACGAGATCCGCCCCTTCGACGACCGGGAGGTGCTGCGCGAATCGATCGCGCGGACCACGGCCGACCGGGGCGACCGAGGAGTAGAGCAGCAGTGATCGCACTGACCCTCGCCGAGGTGGCCGCCGCCGTCGGCGGCACCCTGGACGGCGCCGCCCCGGACACCCTGGTCACCGGCCCGGTCGAGGTCGACTCGCGGAAGGTGAGCCCCGGCGGCCTGTTCGCGGCCTTCGTCGGCGAGCACGTGGACGGCCACGACTACGCGGCCACCGCGGTCGAGGCCGGCGCCGTCGCGGTGCTGGCCTCCCGCCCGGTCGGCGTGCCCGCCGTCCTGGTCGACAGTGTGGTGGAGGCCCTCGGCAGGCTGGCCCGCACCGTGGTCGCCCGTGCCGAGGGCACCACGGTGGTCGCGCTGACCGGCTCGGCCGGCAAGACCAGCACCAAGGACCTGATCGCCCAGCTGCTCCAGCGCCACGGCGAGACGGTCTTCCCGCCGGGCTCGCTGAACAACGAGATCGGCCACCCGATGACCGCGCTGCGGGTCGAGGAGGGCACCCGGCACCTGGTCATGGAGATGGGCGCCCGGCACAAGGGCGACATCGAGTACCTCACCTCGATCACCCCGCCGCGGATCGGCCTGGTGCTCAACGTCGGCACCGCCCACGTCGGCGAGTTCGGCTCCCAGGAGGCGATCGCCGAGGCCAAGGGCGAGCTGGTCGAGGCGCTGCCCGCCGACGGCGCCGCGATCCTGAACGCGGACGACCGGCTGGTGCGCGCCATGGCGTCGCGCACCAGGGCGAAGGTGGTCCTGTTCGGGGAGTCCCCGGACGCCCACGTCCGGGCGACTGACGTTCGCCTGGACGCCACCGGGCGGCCATCGTTCACGCTCACCACCCCGGCCGGTTCCGCACCCGTACAACTGCGCCTGTACGGTGAGCACCACGTCTCGAACGCCCTCGCCGCCGCCGCGGTGGCGACGGAGCTCGGGATGACCGTCGACGACACCGCGGCAGCCCTGGGCGAAGCGGGTGCGCTGTCCCGCTGGCGCATGGAGGTCGTCGACCGGGCCGATGGTGTCACCGTCGTCAACGACGCCTACAACGCGAACCCCGACTCGATGCGGGCCGCGCTGCGGGCGCTGGTCTCGATCGGCGGCCGCGGTCCGGAGCGCCGCCGTACCTGGGCGGTGCTCGGCGAGATGCGGGAGCTCGGCGAGGAGAGCCTGGCCGAGCACGACGCCATCGGGCGGCTCGCCGTCCGACTCGACGTCACCAAGCTGGTGGCGGTGGGTGGACGCGAGGCGGCCTGCATGGAACTCGGTGCGAGGAACGAAGGTTCGTGGGGTGAGGAGTCGGTGCTGGTGTCCGACGCGGACGCGGCGGTCGAACTGCTGCGCAGTCAGCTTCGGCCGGGGGATGTGGTCCTGGTGAAGGCGTCCCGTTCGGTGGGGCTGGAGAAGGTGGCCGAGGCCCTCCTGGCGGACGGTGCTGCCCGATGATGAAGCAGATCCTCTTCTCCGGGATGATCGGCCTGATCCTCTCGCTGGTCGGCACGCCCGCCCTGATCAAGCTGCTCGCACGGGGCGGCTACGGCCAGTACATCCGTGACGACGGCCCCAAGGCGCACCACAGCAAGAAGGGCACGCCCACCATGGGCGGCATTGCCTTCATCCTGGCGACCCTGATCGCGTACTTCGCCACGAAGGCGATAACGGGCGACAGCCCGACCGCCTCCGGGCTGCTGGTGCTCTTCCTGACCACGGGCCTCGGCCTGGTCGGCTTCCTGGACGACTACATCAAGGTCGTCAAGCGCCGTTCGCTCGGCCTGCGGGCGAAGGCGAAGCTGGCCGGCCAGTCCATCGTCGGTCTGGTGTTCGCCGTCCTGGCGCTGCAGTTCCACGACGACCGCGGGCTCAGCCCGGCCTCCCAGTCGCTGTCCTTCGTGCGCGACTTCAAGTGGTCGATCGGCCCGGTGCTGTTCGTCATCTTCGCGTACTTCATGATCGCGGCGACCTCCAACGGCGTGAACCTGACGGACGGTCTGGACGGTCTGGCCACCGGTGCCTCGGTGATGGCCTTCGGCGCCTACACCTTCATCGGCGTCTGGGAGTACACCCAGAGCTGCGCCTACTTCATCTCCGCCACCGGCGCCTGCTACGACGTCCGGGACCCACTGGACCTCGCGGTGGTGGCCTCCGCCCTGATGGGCTCCTGCTTCGGCTTCCTCTGGTGGAACACCTCGCCCGCCAAGATCTTCATGGGTGACACCGGCTCGCTCGCCCTCGGCGGCGCCCTGGCCGGTCTGGCGATCTGCTCGCGCACCGAGCTGCTGCTGATCCTGCTCGGCGGCCTCTTCATGATCATCACGCTGTCGGTGATCATCCAGGTCGGCTCCTTCCGGATGACCGGCAAGCGCGTCTTCAAGATGGCACCACTGCAGCACCACTTCGAACTCAAGGGCTGGAGCGAAGTCCTGGTCGTGGTCCGCTTCTGGATCATCCAGGGCCTGTGCGTGGCCGTCGGCCTCGGCCTCTTCTACGCGGGATACCGGACCGGATGACGAATCCTGACTTTGTGAACCTGCCCGTGGTGGTCGCCGGCCTCGGCGTCTCGGGCATCAGCGCCGCGCGCGTCCTGACCGGGCTCGGCGCGAGCGTCACCGTGGTCGACGGCGGCAGCGGCGAGGGCCTGCGGGCCCGCGCCGCCGAGCTGGAGGCGGTGGGCGTCGCGGTGCGCCTGGGCGACGGCGCGAGCCTGCCCGAGGGCACCGCACTGATCGTCACCTCGCCCGGCTGGGCCCCCGACAGCCCGCTGTTCGCCGCCGCCGCGGCGGCCGGCGTGCCGGTCTGGGGCGACGTCGAGCTGGCCTGGCGGCTGCGCAAGCCGCTGCCGGGCACCGGCGAGCCCGCCCCCTGGCTGGCCGTGACCGGCACCAACGGCAAGACCACCACCGTCCAGATGCTCGCCTCGATCCTCACCGCGGCCGGCAAGCGCACCGCCGCCGTCGGCAACGTCGGGGTCTCGGTGCTGGACGCGGTGCTCGCCGAGGAGCCGTACGACGTGCTCGCCGTCGAGCTCTCCAGCTACCAGCTGCACTGGGCGCCCTCGCTGCGCCCGTACTCGGCGGCCGTGCTCAACCTGGCCCCGGACCACCTCGACTGGCACGGCTCGATGGAGGCGTACGCCGCCGACAAGGGCCGGATCTACGAGGGCAACGTGGTGGCCTGCGTGTACAACCTGGCCGACCCGGCCACCGAGGCGCTGGTCATGGAGGCCGACGTCGAGGAGGGCTGCCGGGCGATCGGCTTCGGCCTCGGCGCGCCGAGCCCGTCGAACTTCGGCGTGGTGGACGGCCTGCTGGTGGACCGCGCCTTCGTCGAGGACCGGACCAAGAACGCGGCCGAGCTGGGCGCCGTCGAGGACGTCAACCCGCCGGCCCCGCACAACATCGCCAACGCGCTCGCCGCGGCGGCGCTGGCCCGGTCGTACGGGGTCGACCCGAAGGCCGTCCGGGAGGGCCTGCGGGCCTTCCGCCCGGACGCCCACCGGATCGCGGAGGTCGGTACGGTCCGCGAGGTCACGTACATCGACGACTCCAAGGCCACCAACACCCACGCCGCGGCGGCCTCGCTGGCCGCCTACCGGCCGATCGTCTGGATCGCCGGGGGACTGGCCAAGGGCGCGACCTTCGACGACCTGGTCCAGGGCGCGGCCGAGCGGCTGCGCGCGGTGGTGCTGATCGGGCAGGACCGGGCGCTGATCCGCGCGGCGCTGGAGCGACACGCTCCGGATGTGCCGGTGATCGAGGCGGCCGAGGGCCAGACTGGCGCGGTGGCGATGACCGAGGTCGTTCGAACGGCCGCGACGCTCGCCCGATCGGGTGACACGGTGCTGCTGGCCCCGGCCTGCGCCTCGATGGACATGTTCACCAACTACGGCGAGCGCGGCGACCTGTTCGCGGCGGCCGTCCGGGAGCTGGCGGGCGCGTAGTCGGGCCCCTGGAGACTGGGCCGAAGGGCCGCGCCGACGACCGTCGGCGCGGGCCGGAGCGGCCCGGAGGCGAACGAGCCTCAGAGAGTGGGAGCGGGCAGTGGCGGGGCAGGGCAGGGCGGATTCCGGCGGGACGAAGCAGGACACCGCCGAGCCGTGGCGAGTGATCTCCGCCACCACGACCAAGTACAAGTCGGCCGGTCCACTGGGGCGGTTGCAGGCCTTCCGGGCCCGCGTCCGCTACTGGCTGGACCGGCCGCTCACGCCGTACCTGCTGATCGTCGGCACGACCCTGCTGCTGGTCGTGCTCGGCCTGATGATGGTCTTCTCGGCCTCGCAGATCCTGGCGCTGAACCAGCACCACACCGCGCAGTACTACTTCCTCAAGCAGCTGATCGCGGCCATCCTCGGGCTGGTCCTGCTGGCCGGCTTCGCCTCCGTCCCGGTGGCGGTGCTGCGGGTGATCGTCTACCCGGTGATGTTCGGGGTGATCGGCGCCCTCGCGCTGGTCGCGGTGCCCGGCATCGGGGTGCGGATCAACGGCAACCAGAACTGGCTGGACTTCGGGTTCTTCCAGTTCCAGCCCTCCGAGTTCGCCAAGCTCGCGCTGGTCCTCTGGGGCGCCGACCTGCTCGCCCGCAAGCAGAAGGCCGGCACCCTCACCACCTGGAAGCACCTGCTGGTCCCGCTGGTGCCCGGCGCCCTGCTGCTGCTGGCGCTGATCATGATCGGCGGTGACATGGGCACCTCGATGATCCTGGTGGCCATGGTGTTCGCGCTGCTCTGGATGGTCGGCGCACCGCTGCGGCTGTTCGTGGCCACCCTCGGAGTGGCGGTCGTGGTCTGCACCGCCCTGGTGATCACCGTCCCGCACCGGGCCGAGCGCCTGGGCTGCATCGGCGTCACCAAGCTCGACCCGGACGGCGCCTGCTTCCAGGCCCTGCACGGCGTCTACTCGTTCGCCCTCGGCGGCGGCTTCGGCACCGGCCTCGGCGCCGGCGTGGAGAAGTGGGGCCAGCTGCCGGAGGCGCACACCGACTTCATCTTCGCCGCGACCGGCGAGGAACTCGGTCTGGTGGGGACGCTGTCGGTGATCGGCCTCTTCGCGGCACTAGGCTACGCGGGTATCCGTGTGGCCATCGGTACGAAGGACCCCTTCGTCAGGTACGCCGCGGGAGCCGCCACCACCTGGATCATGGCGCAGGCCATGATCAACCTGGGGTCGGCGCTGGGACTGCTGCCCATCGCGGGCGTCCCGCTCCCGCTGTTCTCCTACGGCGGTTCCGCCATGCTGTCGGCCATGTCCGCGATCGGGGTGCTGCTGTGCCTGGCACGCAGCTCCTCGGGCGCGAAGGCGGCCCTGGCCGCCCGGAACAAGAACTCCCGGATCAGGAAGCGACTGGCCCGGGTGCTGCCACGACGACGAACCACAGCGCGCCCGGTCCCCGGACCGGCACGCAGGGAGCGGTGAATTTCGGTGCATGTCGTACTCGCCGGCGGGGGGACCGCCGGTCACATCGAGCCGGCCCTGGCCCTCGCGGACGCACTCCGCAGGCACGACCCGTCCATCGGGATCACCGCCCTGGGCACCGAGAAGGGGCTGGAGACCCGACTGGTACCCGAGCGCGGCTACCAGCTGGAGCTCATCCCGGCCGTGCCGCTGCCCCGCAAGCCCACCCCCGAGCTGATCACCGTCCCGGGCCGGCTGCGCGGCACCGTGCGGGCCGCCCAGGAGATCATCGAGCGGGTCAACGCGGACGCCGTGGTCGGCTTCGGCGGCTACGTCGCGATGCCCGCCTACCTGGCCGCCAAGCGGGCCGGCGTGCCGATCGTGGTGCACGAGGCCAACGCCCGCCCCGGCCTGGCCAACAAGATCGGCGCCCGCTACACCGACTTCGTCGCGGTCTCCACCCCGGACAGCAAGCTGCGCGACTCCCGGTACATCGGCATCCCGCTGCGCCGGACCATCGCCACCCTGGACCGCAACGCCACCCGGCCGGAGGCCCGCCAGTACTTCGGCCTCGACCAGCGGCTGCCCACCCTGCTGGTCTCCGGCGGCTCCCAGGGCGCGCGCCGGCTCAACGAGACGATCACCGCGATCGCCCCGCGGCTGCAGCAGTACGGCGTGCAGATCCTGCACGCGGTCGGCCCGAAGAACGAGCTGCCGCAGGTCGCCGACGTCCCCGGGATGCCGCCGTACCGCCCGGTGCCGTACATCGACCGGATGGACCTCGCCTACGCGGCCGCCGACCTGATGCTCTGCCGGGCCGGCGCGATGACCGTCGCCGAGCTGGCCGCGGTCGGCCTGCCCGCCGCCTTCGTGCCGCTGCCGATCGGCAACGGCGAGCAGCGGCTGAACGCCCAGCCGATGGTCAAGGCCGGCGGCGGTCTGCTGGTGGACGACGCCGAGCTGACCTCGGACTGGGTGCTGCAGAACGTGCTGCCGGTGCTCACCGACCCGCAGCGGCTGTGGGACATGAGCCGGGCCGCCGCCGAGTTCGGCCGCCGGGACGCGGACGACCTGCTGGTCGGCATGGTGTACGAGGCGATCCAGGCCCACCGGGGCGGTCGCCGTCGTGGTTGACGGCCGGCCCGCCGGCTCGCCCCCGGCCGCCGGCCGGGGGCGCTCCCACGAGGAGGACGAGTTCGGGGACGAGGAGTCCGCTCCCCGCCTCCGGCTCTCCCGGCGGGGCATCGTGGTGCTGAGCGCGCTCGGCGCCGCGGTGCTGGGCGCGCTGGCCTGGGTGGTGTTCTTCTCCTCGCTGCTGGACGTGCGCGACGTCGCCGTCCAGGGTGCCGCGGACGAGAAGCTGACGCCGGACCAGGTCCGCGCGGCCGTCGGCGGGGTCGCCGACGGCCCGCTGGCCCGGGTCGACCTGGACGGCGTCCGCCGGCGGGTGGAGGCGCTCCCCCGGGTGGCGAAGGCCGAGGTCTGGCGGGGCTGGCCGCACACCCTGCAGGTCAAGGTGGTGCAGCGGACGGCGGCCGCCGCCGTCAAGGGGGATGACGGTCAGTTCACCCAGGTGGACGCCGCAGGCGTGAGCTTCGCCACCGAGGCGGCCCCGCCGGCGGGCGTGCCGGTGGTGGAACTGCGGCTCAGTCAGCCTGCGAAGGACGTGGACGGGGTGATCTCCCGGGGACAGTTGGTGCAGGGTGCGGTGGCGGTGGCCGCCGGACTCCCGCCGGAGATCGCCAAGCGGGCCGGATCGGTCCTGGTGCACTCCTACGACGACATCGAACTGCAGCTCAGCGGGGGTGCGACGGTGCGCTGGGGGAGCCCGGAGCAGACCGACCGGAAGGCCCGGGTGCTGCTCGCACTGATGAAGCAGAAGGGCACCAACTTCGACGTGACGGCGCCGGAGGCGCCGGCGGTGTCCGGCTGATCCGCTAGATTCTGTGCCGGAGGGAGGGGTTGACGCTGCGGAGTGTCGGCCCGACCCTTGGTGGTCACCCCCGGTTTCCATTGCCGGCCGATGATCACATAGGCTCAAAAGAAAAAGGGAAGCTCGGCGTGTTCGTTGAAACGCGTGCCCGGAGCCACCTAGTGTCCTGTGTCACCAGACTGTGTCCATTGGTGATGTGACGGGGGCACAGAACTAACCCTAAAGGTCAAGTTTAGGGTTGGGGTCGGCGGTCGGCATTTCGGACATTCAGTCAGAAACCAGGCTCCCTACCCATCGACATCCGTCGACACGGCCCCCCGTCGGGGCGGGTCGACCCGGAAATTCGAGGCGAGAGGCCTTCGACGTGGCAGCACCGCAGAACTACCTCGCAGTCATCAAGGTCGTCGGAATCGGCGGCGGTGGTGTCAACGCCATCAACCGGATGATCGAGGTCGGTCTCAAGGGCGTCGAGTTCATCGCGATCAACACCGATGCGCAGGCCCTCCTCATGAGCGACGCCGACGTCAAGCTCGATGTGGGCCGTGAACTCACCCGGGGCCTCGGCGCCGGCGCCAACCCCGAGGTCGGCCGCAAGGCCGCCGAGGACCACCGCGAGGAGATCGAGGAGGTCCTCAAGGGGGCCGACATGGTCTTCGTCACCGCCGGCGAGGGCGGTGGCACGGGCACGGGCGGCGCGCCCGTCGTCGCCAACATCGCCCGCTCGCTGGGCGCCCTGACCATCGGCGTGGTCACCCGTCCGTTCACCTTCGAGGGCCGCCGCCGGGCCAACCAGGCCGAGGACGGCATCGCCTCCCTGCGCGAAGAGGTCGACACCCTCATCGTGATCCCCAACGACCGGCTGCTGTCCATCTCGGACCGCCAGGTCAGCGTGCTCGACGCGTTCCGCTCGGCCGACCAGGTCCTGCTCTCCGGTGTCCAGGGCATCACCGACCTGATCACCACCCCGGGCCTGATCAACCTCGACTTCGCCGACGTCAAGTCCGTCATGTCGGAGGCCGGTTCGGCGCTCATGGGCATCGGTTCGGCCCGTGGTGAGGACCGCGCCAAGGCCGCCGCCGTGATGGCGATCTCCTCGCCGCTGCTGGAGGCCTCGATCGACGGCGCCCGCGGCGTGCTGCTGTCCATCTCCGGCGGTTCCGACCTCGGCCTGTTCGAGATCAACGAGTCGGCCCAACTGGTCAGCGAGGCCGCCCACCCCGAGGCCAACATCATCTTCGGTGCGGTCATCGACGACGCGCTCGGCGACGAGGTGCGGGTCACCGTCATCGCGGCCGGCTTCGACGGCGGCCAGCCGCCGGCGATCGTCCGCGACCCGGTGGTGAAGTCCACCACCCCCGCCGCTCCGGCGACCCCGCCGGCCGCTCCGGAGCGCCCGGTCGGCCGTCCGTCCTACGGGAGCATCGGCTCGGTGACGTCCCGTTCGGAGGGGGAGGCCGCGGCCGCCCCGTCGCGTTCGGCCGAGACCTCGGCCACCACGACCGCCGCCGCCCCGGTGCCGCCGCAGGTGCAGCCCGCCCGCCAGCCGTTCGTGGAGAGCCCGGCCGAGGAACTCGACGTGCCGGACTTCCTTAAGTGATCGATCACGCGGTTCGCGCTGGTGCTCACTTCGCCTTCACCGATCGGTGGGGCGGGGTGAGCACTTCGCCGTACGGGGAGCTGAACCTCGGCGGCGCGGTGGGCGACGACCCGGAGGCGGTCCGGGAGAACCGGGCCGTCGCGGCCCGGGAGCTGGGGCTCGACCCGGCCGACGTGGTCTGGATGAACCAGGTGCACGGCGCCGAGGTCGCCGTGGTGACGCAGCGCCAGCCGCTCGGGCAGGCCCCGACGGTGGACGCGGTGGTCACCGACCGCCTGCTCGCGCTCGCGGTGCTGACCGCAGACTGCACCCCGGTGCTGCTGGCCGACCCGGTGGCGGGCGTGGTGGGCGCGGCCCACGCGGGCCGGCCCGGGCTGGCGGCCGGAGTGGTGCCCGCGGTCGTGCGGGCGATGGTCGAGCTGGGGGCCGAACCGGCGCGGATCACCGCCGCCACCGGCCCCGCGGTCTGCGGCCGCTGCTACGAGGTGCCGCCCGGGCTGCGCGCCGAGGTCGCCGAGGTCGTCCCGGCGGCCTTCGCCGAGACCTCGTGGGGAACCCCGGCGCTGGACGTGGCGGAGGGGGTCGCCGCCCAACTGGCCGCGGCCGGGGTCACCGAACTGGTGCGCTCACCGGTCTGCACCCTCGAATCCGCCGATCACTTCTCCTATCGCCGCGAGCAGCGCACGGGCCGCCTCGCGAGCTACGTCTGGTTGGACTCTGATCACTGATGACGAACGACATCTACGGACCGTTCCCGGGGAACGGCCAGTTCTCGGAGGCCCTGACGGAGGGCCAGCGGGCCCGGTACGAGCAGCTCGGGACCAACCTCGACGTGGTCGAGCGCCGGATCGTGGACGCCTGTGCGGCCGCCGGACGCCCGCGCGAGGACGTCAGTCTGATCGTCGTCACCAAGACCTACCCGGCCGAGGACAGCGCGCTGCTGGCCGGACTGGGTGTGACGGACGTCGCGGAGAACCGCGACCAGGACGCCGCTCCCAAGGCGGAGCAGTGCAGAAACCTTCCTCTTAGCTGGCACTTCGTCGGCCAGCTCCAGACCAACAAGGTCCGCTCCGTGGTCCGCTACGCGAACCACGTGCACTCGGTGGACCGGCTGCGGCTCGTCGAGTCGCTCTCGGCGGCCGTGCTCAAGTCCGAGCGCCCGGAACTGGGCTGCCTGGTGCAGGTGGCACTGGACAAGGAGCACGGGGAGGGCGCGCACCGGGCCGGGGTCGCCCCCGAGGACGTCGCCGAACTCACCGACGCGATCGCCGACACGCCCGGGCTGCGCCTGGACGGTGTGATGACGGTCGCTCCGCTGGCCGGCCCGCTGGCCGGCGACCCGGTCCGGGCCTTCGAGCGGCTGGCGGAAATCGCAACCGCCGTACGGGCGGCCCATCCGGCTGCCACCATGGTCTCCGCAGGCATGAGCGGTGACCTTGAGCAGGCGATTGCCGCCGGAGCGACACATGTACGCGTCGGAACGGCGGTACTCGGAGTGAGGTCACCCCTCGGGTAACGTCACCGGGTAGTAGATCAGACTGCAGGACAAAATAGGACAGAAGCTAGCAGCTTTCCGAAGTGCTAGCCAACCGTGGATCGCAGCTCCGCGGCCCCCACTCCACGTACTCTGACAGGTTGTCGACCTGACGCGCCGTCGTGGGGGATCGCGGAAATCCGCGGGCGGGGCCCTCTGTGGCCCGGCCACCGGGGACGGTCCACCACAAGCGGAGGAGACAGGAGCATGGCCGGCGCAATGCGCAAGATGGCGGTCTACCTCGGCCTCGTGGAGGACGAGACGTACGACGGCCAGGGGTACGACCCCGACGACGACTACGACGCGGACCCCGAGCCGATCCGCACGGGGCAGCGGACCGAGGACATCCCCCGGCCGGCAGCCGCCCCCGCGCCCGCCCCGGTCTCCTCGATCACCCCGCAGCCGGTCCCGGCCGCGGTGCCGATCCGGCAGGAGACCCCGAGGATGGCCCCCGTGTCGTCCATCACACCCGAACGCCGCCACAACCTGGAGAAGAGCGCCCCGGTGATCATGCCCAAGGTCGTGAACGAACGAGAGCCCTACCGCATCACCACGCTGCACCCCCGGACCTACAACGAGGCCCGTACCATCGGGGAACAGTTCCGCGGAGGGACCCCCGTGATCATGAATCTGACCGAGATGGACGACACGGATGCCAAGCGGCTCGTAGACTTCGCCGCTGGACTCGTCTTCGGTCTGCACGGCAGTATCGAGCGCGTGACACAGAAGGTGTTCCTGCTGTCGCCTGCTAACGTCGATGTCACGGCGGAGGACAAGGCTCGGATCGCCGAGGGTGGGTTCTTCAACCAGAGCTGACCCGGCCACGACTTTACGTGTGGATCTGATCAACAGTGGTTGGCGACAGGTGACGAGCGGTGGGCCCCAGGGCCCGGAACCGGGGAGAGGGAAAACGCGATGGACATCGTGTGGGCGGTGCTCTACTACGCCCTGACCGTCTTCCTGGTGTTCCTGCTCGTGCGACTGGTCATGGACTGGGTCTTCCAGTTCGCGCGTTCGTGGCGGCCGGGCAAGGCCATGGTCCTGGTCCTGGAGGCCACGTACACTGTCACGGATCCGCCGCTCAAGCTTCTTCGGCGGTTCATTCCGCCGTTGCGTTTCGGGGGCGTGGCGCTCGACCTGTCCTTCTTCGTACTGATGATCATTGTGTATGTCCTGATCTCGCTTGTGCACCCCTAGTCGTAGGTGAGCGATGCGACAGGATGCCGGTGTGCCGACGATCACGTTGAGGTGAAGAGATGCCATTGACCCCCGAGGACGTTCGGAACAAGCAGTTCACGACCGTCCGCCTGCGTGAAGGCTATGACGAGGACGAGGTCGATGCCTTCCTCGACGAGGTCGAGGCGGAGCTGACCCGCCTCCTCCGGGAGAACGAGGACCTGCGGGCCAAGCTGGCCGCCGCGACTCGTGCCGCCGCGCAGAACCAGGCCAACATGCGGAAGGAGCCGCCGCAGGACGCCCAGCGTCCGGCCGCTCCCGTCCCGGCCGCCATATCCGGCCCGCCGGTCCCCGGCCAGCAGGGTCCGGGTGGCCCGCAGCAGATGGGCCCCGGCGGCCCGCAGCAGATGGGTCCGGGCGGTCCGCAGCAGATGGGCCCGGGTGGTCCGCAGCAGCAGCAGATGGGCAACCAGCCCCTCGGTCTGCCGTCCGGTGCGCCGCAGCTCCCGGCCGGCCCGGGTGGCGGGATGGGCCCCGGCGGTCCCCAGCAGATGGGCCAGACCATGGGCGGCCAGCAGCAGCTGGTCCAGCCGATGGGCGGTCAGATGCTCCAGCCCATGGGCGGTCCCGGTGGCCCGCAGCAGATGGGCAACCCGATGGGCCAGGGCATGGGCCAGCAGCAGCAGATGCAGCCGATGGGCCAGGGCATGGGCCAGCAGCAGCAGATGCAGCCGATGGGCGGCCCGCTCGGCGGCCCGATGCAGCAGCAGCAGCAGCAGGGCCCGGGCGGTGACAGCGCCGCCCGCGTGCTGGCGCTCGCCCAGCAGACCGCCGACCAGGCGATCTCCGAGGCCCGCTCCGAGGCCAACAAGATCGTCGGCGAGGCGCGCAGCCGGGCCGAGGGTCTGGAGCGCGACGCCCGGGCCAAGGCCGACGCCCTGGAGCGGGACGCGCAGGAGAAGCACCGCGTCGCGATGGGGTCGCTGGAGTCCGCGCGGGCCACGCTGGAGCGCAAGGTCGAGGACCTGCGGGCGTTCGAGCGCGAGTACCGCACGCGACTGAAGTCGTACCTGGAGACCCAGCTGCGCCAGCTGGAGTCGCAGGCCGACGACTCGCTCGCCCCGCCGCGGATCCCCGCCACCGCGTCGCTGCCGCCGGCGGCGTCGTCGATGGCTCCGGCCGGTGCCGGGTCGATGGGCTCCGCGCCGTCGTTCGGTGGGAACCAGCCGTCGTTCGGTGGCAACTCGCCGTCGTTCGGGGGGCAGAGCTCCTTCGGTGGGAACCCGCCGGCGCCGAGCTTCGGCGGGCAGCAGGGTGGGAACACCGGTGCGCCGCAGATGCAGCCGGCCGGGATGACCCAGCCGATGGCGGCCGTGCGGCCGCAGCCGCCGCAGCCGATGCAGCAGGCTCCGGCGCCGATGCGGGGCTTCCTGATCGACGAGGACGGCGACAACTGAGGTTGTAGCCGGGCTCTTTGAGGGCGTCCCCTTTCCGACCTTCGGGTCGGGGAGGGGGCGCCCTCTTCGTGTTGGGGGGTGGGGGCCGCTGCGCGGGGCTGTTGGTGGGGGTGGGCTTTCGGGAGGGTGGGTTGGTCCGGGGGCGGTTCCGGGGGTGGGTGCTCCGGCGGCTGGGTGATTTTCCGACCGCCGACCCTCATTGCACGGGCTGT
>NZ_JBHWIV010000111.1:0-24763 GCF_042731675.1 Kitasatospora sp. NPDC059827
GCCGCCCCCCCGCGCCCCCCAGTCCCCGGGCCCCCACCTAAAACCCGGCCCCCACCGGCCCCCCCCCCCCGCCCGGGGGCCCCCCCCGGACCACTGGGGCCGGACTACTCGGCCGGCGCTCCGGCCTCGACCGGCGCACCGGGGCGCACGCCCGGCTCATCGCCCGCGTCCTCGCGCGCCTGCACCGGCCTGGGCGCCGGACGGGCCGCCTCGACGTGCACCTCGACGGTCGTCTCCACGGCGACCACCACCGGCTCACCCGAGCGCTGCCCGGCCCGGATCGAGTCGATCCTGGCCAGCACCTTGCTGCGCAGGTCCGTCGGGGTGTCGTCGCAGCCGCAGGAACGCTTGATCAGCGCCTTGATCGCCTGCTCCAGCCCGTACTGCTTCAAGCAGGGCGAGCACTCGTCGAAGTGCACGCGCAGCTTGGCGCAGTCGCCCTCGGCCATCTCGTTGTCGAGGAATTCATAGAGGTGGTCGAGGACCTCGCCACACTCGGTTTCGTGCGGATCGCCGCAGCTCATGAGCCCGAGCCCTTCGCTTCCTGCCCTGCCCCGCTGCCGGCCGGGACCAGCCCGCGCTCACGGGCGTAATCCTCCAGCATGCCGCGCAGCTGACGGCGGCCGCGGTGCAGCCGGGACATCACCGTACCGATGGGAGTACCCATGATGTCCGCGATCTCCTTGTACGCAAAGCCTTCTACGTCCGCGAGATACACGGCGATCCGGAATTCCTCCGGGATCGCCTGGAGCGCGTCCTTCACGTCGCTGTCGGGCAGGTGGTCGAGCGCCTGGGTCTCGGCCGAGCGCAGACCGGTCGACATGTGCGACTCGGCCCTGGCCAGCTGCCAGTCCTCGATCTCCTCCGCCGCGGTGCGCTGGGGCTCCCGCTGCTTCTTGCGGTACGAGTTGATGAACGTGTTGGTGAGGATGCGGTACAGCCAGGCCTTGAGGTTGGTGCCCTCACGGAACTGGTGGAAGGACGCGTACGCCTTGGCGAACGCCTCCTGGAGCAGGTCCTCCGCATCCGCGGGGTTGCGCGTCATGCGCAGCGCCGCCGAGTACATCGGGTCGAGGTAGCCCAGGGCGTCGCGCTCGAAGCGCTCCCGCCGGGCCTCCTCGGACTCCTCCGCCGACACCCGGAAGGTGTCCTCACCGATCGCCTCGGCCAGCTCCTCACCGGTGAGCGCCTCGCCCGCAGGCAGGGCCTCGTCCGGGCCACGGCCCGGATCGGCCTCGTGCTCGGTCCCGACGACCGGACCCACCTCCTCGGCATGACGGGCACGGCCCACTGCGGGCCGCCCAGAAATGGAGGATATCGGGCTGACGGGCTTCTCGCCCGCGTCGAGCCAGTCCGACCAGGAGGGGGCGAACGCCGCGGCGGCCTCGCGCTCCTCCGGCCGTTCGGGGCACGCGATCGAACCCATCTGCCCTACCTCTCACCGGTGACTCATGCTGACGGACACGACAACCACACCGGCCCCGCCCGCATTCCCGCCCGCACCCGCCGTTCACTCGCACGAGTGAGCGAGCGGAAACACCCTGCTCACGGCCCCTCACGACCCCTCACGACTCCTCACACGGGCACCGGAGTCACAGCGGCACCGGCGTCACAACAGCCCCAGCACCCAGTCCCCCACCGCCGAGCAGATCAGCTCCAGCACCTCGTCCTGCCCCACCGACGCCCGCTTCGGCACCTCGAACCCGTGGTTCCCGTACGGCAGCGCCACCAGCTCGTGCCCCGCCGGCAGCTCCGGGAACTCCGCCGGCCCGCCGAACGGGTCCGCCGCACCCTGCACCACCAGCGTCGGCAGCCCCGACCCCAGCAGCTCCTCGGCACGGCTCTTCTCCGGCTTCCCCGGCGGGTGCAGCGGGAACGCCAGCGCCACCACCCCCACCGCACCGCTCGCCGCCCCCGTCCGGCAGGCCACCCGCGCCCCCGCGCTGCGCCCGCCGACCACCAGCGGCAGCCCGGCCCCGGCCAGCCGCTCGGCGACCGGCAGCCAGCCCACGTCCAGCGTCCTCGGCGCCGGACCCAGCTTCTTCCCCGCCACCCGCCACGGCTGCTCCACCAGCGCCACCGTGATCCCCCGATCCGGCAGCCGCCCGGCCAACGCCACCAGGTCCCGGGCGCCGGTCCCGCCGCCCGCCCCGTGGCCCAGCGCCAGCACCGCCCTCGGCGCGGCCGCCCGGTGGTAGGTGATCCGGGCGTCCCCGGCCCCGGTGGTGACGAGTTCGGAGGTGGTCATCCCGGCAGCTCCCAAGTCTCAGAACAGTGTGGTCTCGTACTCGACCTCGGTCCACGGCTCCTTGAGCTCCGGACCGTTGTTGCGGATGTTCCCGACCGCCGGCGACACCGGCGTGGCCAGCAGCGCCCCCGGCGGCGGGGGTATCAGCAGCCGGCGCACCTCCTCCGGGTCGCCCAACCCCGGGTCCAGCCACTCCCCCCAGTCCCGCCGGTCCAGGAACAGCGGCATCCGCTCGTGGATCGGCGCCAGCGACTCCTCGGCGTCCGTGGTCACGATCGTGAAGGTCACCAGCCAGGCCTCCGGGTGCCCCGGCGGCACCGCCCGGTTGCGCCAGAACTCGTACAGCCCCGCCAGCGCCAGCGGGGCGCCGTCCACCCGGGACACGAAGAACGGCTTCTTGCGCGCCTTGCCCCGCTCCCCCGGCACCGTCTGCCACTCGTAGTAGCCGTCCACCGGCAGGATGCACCGGCGCGAGGCGAAGGCCTGCCGGTAGGCCGGCTTCTCGTGCACCGTGTCCGACCGCGCGTTGATCATCTTCACCGCCGTCTCGGCGGAGTTCGACCACTGCGGCACCAGCCCCCAGCGCAGCGCCCGCAACTGCCGCACCGGCCGCGCCGCCCCCTTGGCCAACCGCTCCAGCACCACGTACGCGCTGTTGGTCGGCGCCACGTTCCAGTTCGGGTCCAGGGACTCCTCCGGGTCCCAGAACTCCACGTCGAACAGCTCGACGACGTCCTCCGGCTTGCTGCTGGCTGCGAAGCGACCGCACATGCGGGCCAGCCAACCACACCGCGCCCGCTCAGCACTTCCTCATCCACGGAGCAGAACCGCCCGCTCCCCTCCGCCCGTCCCCGCATGGGAGGCTGCCCCGAACGGCCCAACCCGGCCCACCCCGGCCCGACCGGCGAAACACACCAGTACGACACAGCGGCACGACACAGCGCAGCACAGCGAACGGAGGCGCAGCCCGCCGATGAACCCGAACAACCAGAACCTCGGCGAACTGTGGGACCGGGTCACCGGCACCCAGGCCGCCCCGCCCGGCTGGCTCGTCCTCGCGACCGGCTGCGCCGCCCTGCTCGCCGTCCTCGCCCGCCCGCTCTGGCACGTCACCCGCAACGCCGTCACCATCGCCCACGAGGGCGGCCACGGCCTCGCCGCGCTCGCCACCGGCCGCAAGCTCGCCGGCATCCGGCTGCACTCCGACACCTCCGGCCTCACCCTCTCCTACGGCCGCCCCACCGGCCCCGGCATGGTCCTCACCGCCGCCGCCGGCTACACCGCCCCCGCCCTGCTCGGCCTCGGCTGCGCCGCCCTGCTCGCCGCCGACCGGATCACCCTGCTGCTCTGGCTCGCCATCGCCCTGCTGCTGGCCCTGCTCCTGCGGATCCGCAACGCCTTCGGCCTGTTCACCGTGCTCGTCGCCGGCGGCGCCTTCTTCCTGGTCTCCTGGTTCGGCAGCGCCCAGGTCCAGGCCGGCTTCGCCTACCTCGGCTGCTGGTTCCTGCTGTTCGGGGCGGTCCGCCCGGTCCTGGAACTCCAGCACCAGCGCCGCACCGGCTGGGCCCGCGACTCCGACGCCGACCAGCTCGCCCGGCTCACCCACGTCCCGGCCCTGGCCTGGGTCACCGTCTTCCTGCTCACCGCCCTCGCCTGCCTCGCCCTCGGCGCCACCTGGCTGCTGCAACCCCTCCACTAGATCACCGCCATCCCGCCATCCGGCCGCAGCAGGGGCCGTTCCGTTACGGACCGAAGGGTCCGTCCTCGAACCCCCGTCGTCCGCCCGGAGGGCGGGCGGGGCGGCGTTGGGGTGCGTGCATCGCAAGGCGGAGGAGGGAGTCCATGCGGAGCATCGGCGACCGACGACAACGCGGCGAGGTGCGTGCCCCGGCGTCGCCCCGCAGACGGGGGTTCGAGGACGGACCCTAGACTGGCCCCCATGACCGAGACCCTGTGGCCCGCCCCAGTCGCCAGCGCCCCCGTCGACGCCACCGTCACCATTCCCGGCTCCAAGTCGGTCACCAACCGGGCCCTGGTGCTGGCGGCCCTCGCCGACGGACCCGGCTGGGTACGCCGCCCGCTGCGCAGCCGCGACTCCCAGTTGATGGCCGACGGCCTGCGCGCCCTCGGGGTCACCATCGAGGAGAAGGTCAACAACGACTCCGGCGGCACCGGCGGCGGCGAGGCCTGGCGGGTCATCCCCGCCCCCGCGCTGCGCGGCCCCGCCAGCGTCGACGTCGGCAACGCCGGCACCGTCATGCGCTTCCTGCCCCCGCTCGCCGCCCTCGCCGACGGCCCGGTCCACTTCGACGGCGACCCGCGCAGCCACGAGCGCCCCCAGCACGGCGTGATCAACGCCCTGCGCGCGCTCGGCGCCCGGATCGAGGACGGCGGCCGCGGCAGCTTCCCGCTCACCGTCCACGGCACCGGCGGCCTCGACGGCGGCCCGGTCGAGCTGGACGCCTCCTCCTCGTCCCAGTTCGTCTCCGCCCTGCTGCTCTCCGGCGCCCGCTACCACCACGGCGTCGAGGTCCGGCACGTCGGCGGCCCCGTCCCGTCGCTGCCGCACATCCGGATGACCGTCGAGATGCTGCGCCTGGCCGGCGCCCAGGTCGACGCCCCCGAGGACGGCGGCGAGAAGGACGTCTGGCGGGTCACCCCCGGCGCCCTGCTCGGCCGCGACCTGGTCGTCGAGCCCGACCTGTCCAACGCCGCCCCGTTCTTCGCCGCTGCCCTGGTCACCGGCGGCCGGGTCACCGTCCGCGACTGGCCCCGCCACACCTCCCAGCCCGGCGACCAGCTGCGCGACCTCTACTCCCGGATGGGCGGCGCCTGCGAGTACACCGACGAGGGCCTGCAGTTCACCGGCACCGGCCGGATCCACGGCATCGAGGCCGACCTGCACGACGTCGGCGAGCTCACCCCGGTGATCGCCGCCGTCGCCGCCCTCGCGGACTCCGAGTCCCACCTGTACGGCATCGCCCACCTGCGCCTGCACGAGACCGACCGGCTCGCCGCCCTCGCCAAGGAGATCAACGACCTCGGCGGCGACGTCAGCGAGACCGAGGACGGCCTGCGGATCCGCCCCCGCCCGCTGCACGGCGGCATCTTCCACACCTACGAGGACCACCGCCTGGCCACCGCCGCCGCGGTGCTCGGCCTCGCCGTGCCCGGCGTCGAGGTGGAGAACGTGGGCACCACCGCCAAGACCCTGCCCGACTTCCCCAAGATGTGGGCGGAGCTGCTCGGCGGAGCGGCCGCGGACGCCTGAGCGGAGACTTGAACCATGCGCCGCTACGGCAAGGACGCCGACGAGGACGACATCCGCAACCGCCCCGCCCGCCGGGGCTCCCGGCCGCGGACCCGGATCCGGCCCAAGCACGAGGACGCCGACGAGGCGATGGTGCTGACCGTCGACCGCGGCCGGATCACCTGCCTGGTCGACCCGGGGACCAAGCAGGAGCGTGAGGTCGTCGCCATGAAGGCCCGCGAGCTGGGCCGCAAGGGCGTCGTCGTCGGCGACGTGGTCAACCTGGTCGGCGACCTCTCCGGGGACGCCGACACCCTCGCCCGGATCGTCCGGGTCGAGGAGCGCAGCTCCGTGCTGCGGCGCACCGCGGACGACGACGACCCGTACGAGCGGATCGTCGTCGCCAACGCCGACCAGCTCGCCATCGTCACCGCCCTGGCCGACCCGGAGCCCCGCCCCCGGCTGATCGACCGCTGCCTGGTCGCCGCCTACGACGCGGGCATGGAACCGCTGCTGGTGCTCACCAAGTCCGACCTCGCCCCGGCCGGGCCGCTGCTGGAGTCGTACGCCCCGCTCGGCATCGACTACGTCGTCACCCGCCGGGACGAGCTGGAGACCGCCGGCGCCGAGGCCGTCCGCGAGCACCTGCGCGGACTCTCCACCGTGTTCATCGGCCACTCCGGCGTCGGCAAGACCACCCTGGTCAACGCCCTCGTCCCGGACCGGCGGCGGCAGACCGGCCACGTCAACGCCGTCACCGGCCGCGGCCGGCACACCACCGTCTCCGCCCTGGCCCTGCGGCTGCCCCCGCCGCCCGGCGTCAAGCCCGGCTCGAAGAAGGCGCTCGACCCGGGCTGGGTGATCGACACGCCCGGCTTCCGCTCCTTCGGCCTCTCCCACATCGACCCGTCCCGGGTCATCCTCGCCTTCCCCGACCTGGAGCCGGGCACGGTCGACTGCCCGCGCGCCTGCAGCCACGACGAGCCGGACTGCGCCCTGGACGCCTGGGTCGCCGACGGCCACGCCGAGGCCGCCCGGCTCTACTCGCTGCGCCGTCTGCTGGCCAGCAAGGAGGCCCGCGAGGGCGACTGAGCCCCGCGGGGGCCCCGCCCTTTCCCCGAGGCTCGTGGCCCGTTCGAGGTGTCGGACCGCCCCTCCCTGGCGATCATAGGAAAGTCGGGCCGGACACGGCCCGTCCGTCGATCGACAGGGAGGGCACGCGATGGCATGGGCCCTGGTGATCCTGGCCGGCCTGCTGGAGACCGGCTTCGCGATCAACCTCAAGCTCAGCGAGGGCTTCACCAAGCTCTGGCCCACCATCAGCTTCTGCGTGTTCGCCCTCAGCAGCTTCGGGCTGCTCACCCTCTCGCTCAAGAGCCTGCCGGTCGGCCCCGCCTACGCGGTGTGGACCGGCATCGGCGCCGCCGGCACCGCCATCTACGGCATGGCCTTCCTGGACGAGACCACCTCGGTGCTCAAACTGGTGTCCATCTCCCTGGTGATCGCCGGTGTGATCGGCCTCCAGCTCAGCGGTTCCGCCCACTGAGCGCCCACCCTCCCCGGCCGACCCGCTGAGCTAGGGTTTCGGGCATGGCCGACTACCACGACGATCTCCGACTCGCCCACGTCCTCGCCGACTCGGCCGACTCGGTCACCCTGGAGCGCTTCCGCGCCCTCGACCTGAAGATCGAGACCAAGCCCGACCTGACGCCGGTCAGCGACGCCGACAAGGCCGCCGAGGAGCTCGTGCGCAGCATCCTCCAGCGCGCCCGCCCGCGCGACGCCGTGCTCGGCGAGGAGTTCGGCCTCCAGGGCTCCGGCCCGCGCCGCTGGGTGATCGACCCGATCGACGGCACCAAGAACTACATCCGCGGCGTCCCGGTCTGGGCCACCCTGATCGCCCTGCTGGAGGACGGCCCGGACGGCGTGGAGCGCCCGGTGGTCGGCATCGTCTCCGCCCCGGCGCTGCAGCGCCGCTGGTGGGCCGCCAAGGGCCTGGGCGCCTACGCGGGCCGCAGCCTGGCCAAGGCCTCCCGGATCCACGTCTCCGGGGTGTCCCGGATCGAGGACGCGTCCTTCTCGTACTCCTCCCTCACCGGGTGGGAGGACCGCGGTCGGCTCGACCCGTTCCTGGACCTCACCCGGGCCTGCTGGCGCACCCGCGCCTACGGCGACTTCTGGTCCTACATGATGGTCGCCGAGGGCGCCGTGGACATCGCCGCCGAGCCCGAGCTGTCGCTCTGGGACATGGCCGCGCCCTGCATCGTCGTCGAGGAGGCCGGCGGCAGCTTCACCGGCCTGGACGGCGTCCCCGGCCCGGGCGGCGCCGACGCGGTGGCCACCAACGGCCTGCTGCACGACGAGACCCTGCGGCGGCTCTCGGTCTGAGCCGCTGTTCGCCCGTTCGCCCCCGGAGCGCTCCCGAGGCCCCGGGCGCAATGGTGCGGGCCCTGTGACCAGTGGGAGCTGGTCACAGGGCCCGCCGCTCGTTCCGGCCCGTCCTACTGCTTGCGCAGCTCCCGGACCGCCGTCTCCAGCCGCTGCCCGTAGTCGGCGTCGGCCTTGCGGAAGTTGTCGATCGCCCGCTCCACGATGTCCTCGCGGTCGGCGGAGACCTTGGCGATGAAGCCGGCCAGGTTGGCGATCAGCCGCTGCTTCTCGTCCTCCGAGTACAGCCGGTACAGGTTGCCCGCCTGCACGAAGTCGTCGTCCTCGGCGTGCGAGGGCGCCGCGTGGGTGCCGGTGAGGCCGTCGACGGCGGTCGCGGCCCAGAGCGGACGGCCGGTCTGCACCGGGCCGCCGAAGCTGTTGGGCTCGTAGTTCTTCTGCCGGCCGTGGCGGCCGTCGTACAGGTACCCGTCCCGGCCGTTGGTGCGGGCCTCGGTGGCGTGCGGGCGGTTCACCGGCAGGTGGTCGGCGTTGATGCCGACGCGGTAGCGGTGGGCGTCCGCGTAGGCGAACAGCCGGCCCTGGAGCATCTTGTCCGGGGACGGGCCGATGCCGGGCACGAAGTGCGCCGGGGAGAAGACCGACTGCTCGACCTCGGCGAAGACGTTCTCCGGGTTGCGGTTGAGCTCCAGCCGGCCGATCTCGATCGGCGGGTAGTCGGCGTGCGGCCAGACCTTGGTCAGGTCGAAGGGGTTGAAGCGGTAGCCGGCCGCGTCGGCCGCCGGCATGACCTGGACCTGCACCGTCCAGCTGGGGAACTCACCGCGCTCGATCGACTCGCGCAGGTCGCGCTGGTGGCTGTCCGGGTCCTCGCCGGCGAGCCGGTTGGCCTCGGCCTGGGTGAGGTTGCGGATGCCCTGGTCGGTCTTGAAGTGGTACTTGACCCAGAAGTGCTCGCCGGCCTCGTTCTGCCACTGGAAGGTGTGCGAGCCGTAGCCGTTCAGGTGGCGGTAGCTGGCCGGGATGCCGCGGTCGCCGAACAGCCAGGTCACCTGGTGGGTGGCCTCGGGCGACAGGCCCCAGAAGTCCCAGACGTTGTCGGCCTCCTGCGAGCCGGTGTACGGGTCCCGCTTCTGGGTGTGGATGAAGTCGGGGAACTTGATGGCGTCCTTGATGAAGAACACCGGGGTGTTGTTGCCGACGAGGTCGTAGTTGCCCTCCTCGGTGTAGAACTTCAGCGCGAAGCCGCGCGGGTCGCGCACCGCGTCGGCCGCGCCGAGGTTGCCGGCCACCGTGGAGAACCGGAGGAAGACCTCGGTCTGCTTGCCGACCTCGGACAGGAACCCCGCCCGGGTGAAGGGCGTCACGTCGGCGGTCACCGTGAAGGTGCCGTACGCGCCGGCGCCGCGGGCGTGCACCACACGCTCCGGGATCCGCTCGCGGTTGAAGTGCGCGAGCTTCTCGAACAGCAGCTGGTCCTGGATCAGGGCCGGGCCGCCGGGGCCGGCGGTCTCGGTGTTCTGGTTGTCCGCGACGGGGGCACCCGCCTCGGTGGTGAGGGTCGGGCGAAGCTCGTCCTGCGTGGTCATGGCGGGTTGCCTCCGGGGGATCCGATCGTGATGACACGATCCTAACTTGGACTTCATCCAAGTCAATACTGGCCCTAATCTCGGAGCGTGACTTATTCTGGTCCCATGAGTGATCTGCTGGAGAGACTGCGCGGACGCGGCTGGCGGCTGACCTCACAGCGCCGCGTGGTGGCCGAGGTCCTCGACGGCGAGCACGTCCACCTCACCGCGGACGAGGTGCACGCCCGCGCCGCCGCCCGCCTGCCCGAGATCAGCCGCGCCACCGTCTACAACACGCTCGGCGAACTCGTCACCCTCGGCGAGGTGCTGGAGGTCGCCACCGACGGCCGCGCCAAGCGCTACGACCCCAACGCCCACCGCGCCCACCAGCACCTGGTCTGCTCCGGCTGCGGCGCGATCCGCGACGTCCATCCGCACGGCGACCCGCTCGCCGCGCTGCCCGCGGCCGAACGCTTCGGCTTCGCCGTCACCACCGCCGAGGTCACCTACCGCGGCCTGTGCCCCGACTGCCGCCACCGAAGCGGCAGTTGACGCCCCGCCGGGACGGGCCCCGGGCCCCGGACGGGCCCTACGCGCTCAGCTCGGCGTGCAGCGCGCCCAGCAGCCGCCCGGCCCGCTCCGCGACCTCGGCCGGACCGTAGTCGATCGCCCGCCGGCACCAGTTCTCGGCCTGCACCGGCTCGCCCCGGCGCAGCGCCAGCAGCGCCAGCCGCAGCGCCGCCCGGCCGTGCCCGGCGTCGGCGGCCCGGGTGTACCAGAGCATCGCCTCCGCCTCGCAGTCCTGCCGGGCCAGCAGCAGCCCCAGGTTGAACGCCGCGCTGCGACTGCCCGCCCCGGCGGCCCGCCGGTACCAGCTCTCGGCGATCTCCAGCGCCCCGCGCTCGGCCGCCCGCACCCCCATCCGCACCTGGGCACGGCGGTGCCCGGCATCGGCCGCCAGCGCGTACCAGTGCTCGGCCTCGGCGTCCGCGTCCCCCCGCCGGTCCAGCACCGAGGCCAGCCGGAAGGCGCCCTCCGCCGAACCGCCGGCCGCCGCCTGCCGGTAGCGCTCCAGCGCGCCGGACAGGTTGCCGCGCTGCTCCTGGGCGACCGCCAGCTGCAGCGCCGCCTCGCCGTGCCCCTCGGCGGCCGCCCGCGCGTACCACTCCTGGGCCTGCCGCGACTCGCCGCGCCCGGCGTGCAGCACGCCCAGGTTGAAGGCGCCGTCCACACTGCCGGCCTCGGCCGCCTTGGAGAACCACGGCTCGGCGCCGGACTCGTCGCCGCGCTGCAGCAGCACCACGGCCAGCGCGTTGCAGGCCTCCCGGTGCCCGGCGTACGCGGCCCGGCGATACCACTGCTCGGCCTGCTGGTCGCGGCCGGTGCCGGCGCAGAGCAGGCCGAGGTTGAAGGCGCCGTTCTGGTCGCCCGCGTCGAGCGCGGTGCGGTACCAGTGCTCGGCGGCCTTGGCCTCGCCGCGGCTCGCGTGCAGGGCGCCGAGCGCGTTGGCGGCGTTGCCGTCGCCCGCCTCGGCGGCCTCCTGCCACCACTCGGCGGCGGCGGCGACGTCCCCGGAGTCGCGCAGCAGGAAGCCGAGCGCGCAGGCGGCCCGCGGCTCCCCGTTCTGCGCGGACTGCCGGTACCAGCGGGCGGCCTCCTCCAGCAGCGACCGGTCGGTGCGGGCCCGCTCCTCCAGCAGCACGCCCAGGCGCAGCGCGGCGCGGGCGTGGCTGCGGGCGGCGGCCGTGCGGTACCAGGCCTCCGCGGTCTCCTTGTCCCCGGCGGCCTCGCGCATCCGGGCCAGCCGGTAGGCGGCCTCGCGGTGCCCGGCGTCGGCGGAGACCTTGAACCAGCGCTCGGCCCGCACGTCGCGCCGGTGCTCCATCAGGTCGCCGAGGGCGTAGGCGCCCAGCGGGTGGCCGTGGTCGGCGGCGTAGTGCAGCCAGTACTCGGCGGCCTCCTCCTCGCCCTGGTCGCGCAGCTGCAGCCCGAGCGCGTGCGCGGCGGGGGCGCTGCCCGCCACCGCCGCGTGGCGCCACCACTGGCCGGCCTCGGCGCGGTGGCCCTGCTGGTGCAGCAGGACGCCCAGGTTGTTGGCGGCGGCCCGCACCCCGGCGGCGGCGGCGGCCCGCAGGTACGGCTCGGCGTCCTCCAGATCGCCGCGGCGCAGCAGCAGGGTGCCCAGGCGGCCCGCGGCGTCCGGGTCGCCGCCGTCGGCGGCCTGCCGGTGCCGGGCCTCCAGGGCGGCGGACTCCCGGGCGGCCAGCGCGGTCTCGAAGCTGGTCGGGTCCAGCCCGGCCGGGTCCAGCGCGGCGCCGGCCGGCGCCTCCTCGCCGCCCGCCCCGTACGGGCCCACGGCGGCGGAGAACTGCCGGGTGGAGACGTGCACCAGGCTGTCGGGCCCGGAGCCGCCGACCGCGGGGCGCTCGGACAGCCCGCTGGTGCGCTGGGCGGGCAGGGCTCCGGGGCGGCTCTCGGGGCTCTCGGCGCTCTCCGCCCAGGCGTCGGTGTCCGCCTCGACGGCAGCACCGGACTTGGCGCCTGACTTGCCGATCAGCCTCATGCCGACTCCCGCTCCCCCAGAGTGTCGCGGCATCGTGCCCCGGCCGACGGCCGGGGGGACTCCCAGGAGAGGTGCCGGACCGGACGGCCCGTCAGCGGCCGTGCACCGTCCCCCATGTGTCCCATCGTCGCATCACCCGCTACCCGCGTACACCTGCCCCGGCCGAATTCGAGTGGGGCGGACCCGAAGCCGACGGAATTGCTTCGGCGCTTTGTCGATTTCCCGACACTTGCGCCCCACAAACCCCGGTGCCGTCCCCGTTGGCGACGGTCGATAGTACCGGAGCGGTTCCCGCCGCTTCCGGACGGAGACGTCCGGGTACGACAGAGGCCCGGAGGAATGATCCTCCGGGCCTCTGACACTGAGTAGCGGGGACAGGATTTGAACCTGCGACCTCTGGGTTATGAGCCCAGCGAGCTACCGAGCTGCTCCACCCCGCGTCGTTGATCAAACTCTAGCACGGTTTCGACGGGGCCCGACACCACCGGCCGACGGCCCCCGCGCCCGCCGCGGCCGCCGCCCCCGGACCCGACAGGAGTCCGGACCCGGCAGAAGCCCGGATACGACAGAAGCCCGGAGGATGTGATCCTCCGGGCTTCCTGCTACTGAGTAGCGGGGACAGGATTTGAACCTGCGACCTCTGGGTTATGAGCCCAGCGAGCTACCGAGCTGCTCCACCCCGCGTCGGTAAGAGAACCGTAGCACGGACGCGGGGTGGGGCCAAAAACGGTCACCGCAGCTCAGCGGGGACTACGGGTGCGGACTGGCCGCCCCCGAGCCGGTCGGCGTCGCCGTCGGCGCCGGTGCCTGGCCGCCCGCCCGGGCCGCCTCGGCCGCCTTCAAGGCGTCGCCGAGCGCCTTCTGGGCGTTGCCGTACGCCACCCAGTCGCCGTTCTTGAACGCGGTCTGGCTGTCGTTGTACGCCTTCTCCGCGTCCCCGATCGCCTTCTGGAGCTCCGGCGAGATCGTCCCGCCCGGTGCTGGGGTGCCCGGCGCGGTGGGCGCCGGCGTCGGCGTGCTGCCGCCGCCGGGCGTCGTCCCGGTGCCCGGGGACGTCCCGGTGCCCGGCGTCGCCCCGCCCTGGCTGGACGGCGCCACCGGCGTGGCCGGCGGGGCCTGCCCGGCGAACAGCTTGCGCAGCGCGTCGTCCAGGGTGTTCTCGAACGCCACGTTGTCGTCCCCGTACACCGCCAGGACCTTCTGCAGCGTCGGGTACTTGGCGCCGCGCCCGCGCACGTACACCGGCTCGACGTTCAACAGCCCGCCGCCGACCGGCAGGGTCAGCAGGTTGCCGTACTCCAGCTCGGTGTCGCCGCCGCTCTTCAACGCGAAGATCTGGTTCGCCACTTCCTGGCGGGAGTTGAACTTCGACTGCACCAGGCCTGGGCCGGGGGCGCCGCTCTCGCCGGTCATCTTGAGGATGCGGATCTTCCCGTAGTCCTCCCCCGGGTCCGCGTTGACGGCCATGAAGGCCGCCAGGTTCGGCCGCTGGTTGGGCACGAAGGTGCTGGTCAGCGAGAAGCTCGCGGCCTGGGCGTCCGGCATCCGCACCGTCACGTAGTACGGCGGCTGGACCTGCTTGGTGTCACTGGTCGGGTCCACCGGGACCTGCCAGATGTCACTGCCGTTGAAGAAGGAGTTGGCGTCCGTCACGTGGTACTGGCCGAGCAGGTCGCGCTGCACCTTGAACATGTCCTGCGGGTAGCGCAGGTGCGGCAGCAGCGTCGCCGGGATGTCCGACTTCGGCTCCACGGTGCCCGGGAAGGCCTTCATCCAGGTCTTGAGGACCGGGTCCTTCTCGTCCCACTGGTAGAGCTTCACCTCGCCGGTGTAGGCGTCCACCGTGGCCTTGACCGAGTTGCGGATGTAGTTGACCTGGTTGGCGGCGGTCAGCAGCTCACCGCGCTGGTTGGTCAGCGAGTCCTTGGTCGCCGTGCCCAGCGTCGTCTTCGACGAGAACGGGAAGCCGTCCGAGGTGGTGTAGCCGTCCACGACCCACACCACGTGGCCGTCCTGCACCACCGGGTACGGGTCGGCGTCGATCGACAGCCACGGCGCGACCTTCTCCACCCGCTCCTTGGGCGTCCGGTTGTAGATCACCTTGGCACCGTCGGTGATCGCCCCCGCGTACAGCATCTGCGGCTCGGCGAAGCGCACCGCGTACGCGGCCCGGGTGATCGGGTTGTCCAGCGAGACACCGCTGTCACCGGTGTACGTGTACTCCACGTTCTGACCGGTCTTGACGTCGGTGTAGTCGATCTCCTTGTTCGAGCCGCCGACGATCGAGTACGTCGTCGTCTTCTCGCCGTAGTAGATCCGCTGCTCGTAGTCGCCCAGCGCACCGGTGGCCGGCAGGCCGGACTCGGTGAACACCGGCCCGCCCTTGTCGTCGACCTGGTTGCCCTTGGCCAGGGCCGCGCCGTAGCCGTGGGTGTACTTGAAGTGGTCGTTGATCCAGTTCCGCTGCACCCCGTTGAGGTCCAGCTCGCGCAGGCCGATCACGGTGTCCTGCTTGCCCGTGGGCGTGCTGTAGCGGTCCACCGAGAGGGTGCTCGGGAACGCGTAGTAGTTGCGCTGCTGCTCCAGCGACTGGAACGTCTGCGACACGATGTTCGGGTCCAGCAGCCGCACGTCCGCGATGGTCTGCGCGTCCGGCTTCAACGCGTCACCCGTGGTCGAGCCCTGCGGGCTGTACGGGGTGGTCTGCGCGTCCGCGATCCCGTACGCCTGCCGGGTCGCGTCGATGTTCTTCTGGATGTACGGCGTCTCCTTGGCCTGCTCGTTCGGCTTGACCTGGAACTGCTGCACGATCGCCGGGTACAGCCCGCCGATCAGCACCGCCGACAGCACCATCAGCCCCAGCCCGATCAGGGCCGGCGCCCAGGTGCGGCGGATCGGCGTCAGGAAGAACAGCACCGCGCAGATGATCGCGACGAAGAACAGGATCGTCTTCGCCGGCAGGAACGCGTTGGCGTCCACGTAGCGCAGGCCGGTCCAGCCCGAGACCCCCTTGTAGGAGCCGGTCTTCACCGCCAGCGCGTACCGGTCCAGCCAGTACGCCACCGCCTTCAACAGCACGAACACGCCCAGCAGCACCGCCAGGTGCCCCTGCGCGCCCGCACTCGCCCGCCGGCCCGGGCCCTGCAGCCGCAGCCCCCCGTACAGGTAGTGCACCAGCGCCGAGGTCAGCAGCGAGACGATCACCGCGCTGAACGCGAAGCCCAGCACGAACTCGTAGAACGGCAGGTCGAAGGCGTAGAACGAGACGTCCATGCCGAACTGGGCGTCCTTCTCACCGAAGGACGTCGCGTTCGTCCACATCAGCCAGGTCCGCCACTGGCCGGACGCCGCCGCGCCCGCCACCAGGCCGATCACCAGCGAGACCCCGATCAGCGCCCAGCGCTTGAACGGCGCCAGGCCCGCCCGGTAGCGGTCCAGGCTCTGCTGCTCCACCGACATCGCCGACAGCGGCGGCCGCAGCCGGTGCGCCAGCCACACGTTGAAGCCGACGATCACCGCCATCAGCAGGCCGAAGACCCCGAACAGCCCGACCTTCGTCCACAGCTGGGTGGTGAACACCGAGGAGTAGCGCACCGACCTGAACCACAGCCAGTCCGTCCAGAACCCGGCGAACATGACGAACAGCAGGAACAGCACCGCGAGTACGCCCAGGGTCAGCAGGGCCACCCGCGCCCGCCGGGAGGGCGGGCCCACCCTCCGCCGGAAACCCGGCCCTGAGCGTTCCGGCATCTGGAATACCACGGTGGCACCTCAGCTGTGTCGTCTGGAATCGGTCGGTCGTCAGAGCAACTTAACCAGTCTTCGACCGAGTTCCCACCGTTAGCAGACGGTTACGACACCGTTCGCCCGCAACCCCCCGCCGCCCCGCCCGAACACCCCGCCCCGGGCCCCCGGGACCGCCCCGGCGAGCGGGCGCCGCCCGGCGTGTGAGGATTGAGTCATGTCCGACGCGCCTGATCTGAACAACTCCCCCGACGACGTCTCCAAGCTCCCCGCCGCCACCCCCCTCACCCGGGCCGCGCTGGAGATCGACGAGTACGCCGCCACCCTCGGCTGGGACCTCCCGGCCCGACTGTTCGCCCTGGTGGACAGCGCCGCCCTGCGCAAGGCCGACCCGCGCATCGCCAAGCAGCTCGGCCTCGCCGACAGCGACGAGCCCGGCCTCACCCCGGTCGAGCAGGACGAACTCCCGGCCGGCATGGAGCTCGACAAGTTCCTCGGCACCATCGCCTGGCCCGCCGCGGTGGCCGGCTGCGCCCTGGTGGTCGAGCGGCTGATGCTGCCGCCGGGCGCCGAGCAGTCCCGCCCGCGCGGTGCCAGCGACGCCCAGCTCGCCGAGTGGGTGGCCAACCACCCCAAGCGCGAGGAGGTGCGGATCACCGCCGCGGTGCTGCGCGACGGCAAGAAGGAGATCGCCCTGCGGCTGCGTTCCAAGGACGTCGCCCGCGAGGTGCTGACCGGCCCGGACCTGGTGCCCGGCCTGACCGAAGCGCTGCTGGCGACCTTCTCCTGACGCCCGTTCCCGCCCCCGCCCAGGGCCCGCCTAGCGGGGGCAGGACGGCAGCGCCGAGGCCTGCCCGGAGCGGATCTGCTCCAGCGACTTGAGCGCGCCGTCCAGGGTGTCCGTCTTGATCAGGGTCAGCCCGGACGGCACGTTCTTGGTGGCCTCGGCGCAGTTCGAGGCGGGGGTGAGGAAGTACTCGGCCCCGGCGTCCCGGGCGGCGATCAGCTTCATCGATATCCCGCCGATCGGGCCGACCTTGCCGTCGTCGTCGATGGTGCCGGTGCCCGCGACGAACTTGCCGCCGGTGAGGTCGCCGCCCGGGGTGAGCTTGTCGATGATGCCGAGCGAGAACATCAGCCCGGCGCTCGGGCCGCCGACGTCCTGCAGGCCGATGTCGATCTGGAACGGGTAGGTGTGCCGGATCCCGGTGCCGATGCCGACCACCGCGAGCTCGGCCCGCTCGGCCGGCGCCTTCGGGTCGAGGTCCTTGGCCCGGACGGTCGGCACGGTGACGTCGGTCTTCGTCCCGGGGGTGGCGGAGCCGTTGCCGGAGGTGTCCTTGGCCCGCGGCACCACGGTGAAGACCACCGACTCGCCGGGCTTGTGCTTGGTGACGGCGGCGACCACCTGGTCCACCGAGTCGACGGCGGCGCCGTCCACCGCGACGATCTGGTCGCCCGCGTGCAGCCGGCCCTCGGCCGGGGCCCCCGCGGTGACCGACTTCACGATCAGCTCGTTGCCGACCGGGACGCCCAGCTGCTTGAGCGCGGCGGTGCGGGCGCTGTCCTCGGAGGAGGCGAACTCCTCGGCGTTCTGCTTCTTGGCGTCGGCGTCCGACTGCCCCTTGGGGTAGACGTTGTCGTGCGGCACCACCAGCACGTCGTCGCGCATCCAGCCGATCACCGCGTTGACCAGGCTGGGCTCGTACTTGGCCCCGGTGACCTGGACGGTGGTCATGTTGAGGTGGCCGCTCGTCCGGTACGAGTCGTGGCCGGTGATGGTGATCACCGGCTTGCCCCCCTGCTCGCCGAGCGTGTTGTACGTCGGGCCCGGGCTCATCTCCGTGTACGGCACCTTCATCAGCACCGAGACGCAGAGCAGCGCTATGAGCAGCAGGGTGGCAGCGAGCATCGTCGCGGAGCGGCGTGGCATGCCTCGACAGTACGGGACGCCCGTGACGCGGCGCCCGCCGGGCTACCGGCCGGAACCCTCCCCGGGGGCGGCGGAGCCCGCGGTGGTCCGTTCCATCGCGGCCATGAAGCGCCGGTGTTCGGCGAGCGAGGCCGGGTCGCCGGTGGCCCTCGGGGCCCGCTGGGCCCACCCCGCCCACGCGGCCGCGACCAGGACGGCGACAACCGGAATGATCAGCCAGGCGAGCGCACCCATGTCAGTACTCCCAGCTCCTCGGGTCTATGAGCAGATTAACCACCCCGGCGGACAACGCGGCCGGCGCCATCCGGGTTACGGGACGGCCGATCGGCTCACTTCCAGGGAGTATCCGGCGCCCCCGGCCGGACCCGTTCGGGTGAGGCAGCGGCGCGCCTGACCCGAAGGACGTGCTCGGTGTGCGGGCGGTTGCACCGCACCCGCGCGGACGGGCGGCCGCTCACCGCCCCGGGAACGGGTGTCCGGTCAGCAGCCCCCAGGAACGGGTGTCCGGTCAGCAGCCCCCGGGACCGGGAGCCCGGTCAGCAGCCCCCGGCGCCGACCCACTCCTCCTCGCCGTCGGCGAAGACCTGGTGCTTCCAGATCGGCACCTCGTGCTTGAGGTCGTCGATCAGTCGGCGGGCGGCCGCGAAGGCCTCCCCGCGGTGGGCGCAGGAGACGGCGACGATCACGGCCTTGTCGGTGATCTCCAGCCGGCCCACCCGGTGCACCGCGGCGAGCGCCCGCACCGGGAAGTCGGCGACGACCTTCTCGGCGATCCGGCGCATCTCCGCCTCGGCGGTGGGGTGGCAGCTGTACTCCAGCGCGGAGACCGACTTGCCGCCGTCGTGGTCCCGGACCGTCCCGACGAAGACGGTGGTGCCGCCGGCCGCGTCGTCGCCGACCGCCTCGTACACCTCGTCCAGCGAGAGCGGGGTGTCGCGGATGGCGAGCAGCCGGATGGGGTCGTGGTTCTCGGACATGACCCCATGATTCCCCATCGGGGGCCGATCGGGGCAAGGGGCTTCCGCATCACGATTCCGAAATTTCGCATCGTGAGAAACGACGCCCGCCGAGCGCCCCCAGCGGGTGCCGGCTCAGAAGCGGCGCCGCTTGCGGGCCCGGCGCACCAGCGCCGCCGTACCGACCAGCGCCACCGTCGCCCCGGCCGCCCCCAGACTGGTCGCGGCCTCCTTGCCGCCCAGCCGGCGCCCCGCCACCGCGTGCTTGCCCGACACCTGCGCCAGCAGCTCGGCCAGCACCTGCTCGTTGGTGAACTCCGGACGCCAGCCCGCCTCGTGCAGCCTGCTCCCGGACACCACCCACGGGTACATCGTGTACGCCAGGTCGCCCGCCGGCGCCGGGGTCAGCCCCAGCCGGTGCAGCCGCGCCGCGGTGCCCAGCGCCAGCGCGGCCGGCAGCTCCATCCGCCGGATCCCCGACAGCCGCTCCACGTCCTCCTGCTCCAGCCAGCCGTCACAGCCGACCGTCACCTCGCCCTCCACCAGGCCCAGCGCCGCGTACTCCAGCGCCGCCGCCAGGTCGTCCACGTGGCAGAACTGCCAGCACGGACGCGAACCGGCCACCACCAGCAGCCGGGGCGCCTCGAAGTGCCGGGTCAGCACCGTGTCCACACCGGGGCCCACCACCACGGCCGGACGCAGCACCGTCACCTGCAGCCCCGGGTGGGCGCGCGGCGCCCGCCGGGCCAGCCGCTCGATCTCCAGCAGGTCCCCGACCAGCGAGGCCTCCTCGGTCGCCCGCAGCTCCGAGTCCTCGGCCAGCGGCACCTCGTTGTCGGCCAGCGCGCCGTAGACCATCGCGGAGGTGCACAGCACCACCCGGTGCACCCCGGCGGCCGCGGCCGCGGTCAGCACCGTCTGGGCGCCGCGCACGTTGTAGGCGCTGCGGGCCCGCGGATCGGACTCCATGCCGAAGTCCATCGCCAGGTGCACCACCACGTCGACCCCGGCCAGCCGCTCGGCCACCGCGGGGTCCCGCACGTCCAGGACGCGCCACTGCACGCCCGGGACCTCACCGCGCCGGTCGTCCACCGCCAGCACCCTGCGCACGTGCGGGGAGGCCACCAGCCGGGCGGCGACCCGCTCGCCCAGCACCCCCGCGGCACCGGTCACGGCCACGGTCAACGGCCGCCCGCCGTAGGCTGGAGGCGGCGACGCCGTGGCGTCCGGATCGTCCTCTCCAGCGGTCAGCCCAGAGCGAACGTCCGAAGGCGGGGAACTCACCGGCCATCCTCCACGGTTAGCTTATGTGCGTACGGACGTGTGTCACGTACGTCCATCCTGCCCGAGGCGAAGGCCCGGCGGTGCACCCGGCGCGGGCCTGGCCCTCGGGAGCCGCCCACGAGTCCCCCGCTCCACCGGAGCCCCGGGCGGACCGCACTGCCCGCCACACCCGTATGACGGCCGACCGGATCGAGGACCCCGTGAGCGACCTTCCCTTCGGATTCGGCGTTCCCCCCGAGGAGCCCGAGGACGGCAAGGCCAAGCCCGACGACGCGCAGAAGAAGAAGGAGCAGGGCCAGGAAGGCACCGGCGGCCCCCAGCCGTTCGGCTTCGGAGCCGGCAACCCCTTCGGCGCGATGTTCGGCCTGCCCGGCACCCCGGGCGGCCCCGGCGGCGCCGGAGCCGACAACCCCTTCGCCGCCATGTTCGGCGGCCTGAACCCCGGCGACCTCGGTGCCGCCTTCCAGCAGCTCGGCCAGATGCTCTCCTTCGAGGGCGGCCCGGTGAACTGGGAACTCGCCCAGAACATCGCCCGGCAGAGCGTCGTCGCCGAACCCGCCGAGGGCAAGAGCAAGGACCGCTCGGTCGGCGACGCCGAACGCTCCGCCGTCGTCGAGGCCGTGCGCCTGGCCGACCTCTGGCTCGACGGCGTCACCGAGTTCCCCTCCGGCGCCGGCACCGCCGTCGCCTGGAGCCGCGCCGAGTGGATCGAGGCCACCCTCCCGGTCTGGAAGGACCTCGTCGACCCGGTCGCCGAGCGGGTCGGCAACGCCATGGGCGGCGTCCTGCCCGAGGAGATGCAGGCCGTGGCCGGCCCGCTGATGGGCATGATGCGCTCCATGGGCGGCGCCATGTTCGGCACCCAGATCGGCCAGGCGCTCGGCGCCCTCGCCGGTGAGGTCGTCGGCTCCACCGACGTCGGCCTGCCGCTCGCCCCGGCCGGCAAGGCCGCCCTGCTCCCGCAGAACGTCGCCGAGTTCGGCGAGGGCCTGAACGTGCCCGCCGACGAGGTCCGGCTCTACCTCGCCCTGCGCGAGGCCGCCCACCAGCGCCTCTTCGCCCACGTCCCGTGGCTGCGGGCCCACCTGCTGGGCGCCGTCGAGGCCTACGCGCGCGGCATCAAGGTCGACACCTCCCGCATGGAGGAACTCGTCGGCCAGCTCGACCCGAGCAACCCGGAGGCCCTCCAGGAGGCCCTGGCCGGCGGCCTCCTCCAGCCCGAGGACACCCCCGCGCAGAAGGCCGCGCTGGCCCGCCTGGAGACCGCGCTCGCCCTGGTCGAGGGCTGGGTCGACGCCGTCGTGCACGCCGCCGCCGCGCCCCACCTGCCGCAGGCCGGCGCGCTGCGCGAGACCGTCCGCCGCCGCCGCGCCGCCGGCGGGCCCGCCGAACAGACCTTCGCCACCCTGGTCGGCCTGGAACTGCGCCCGCGCCGCCTGCGCGACGCCGCCCGGCTCTGGGCGCTGCTCGCCGACGCCCGCGGCGTCGAGGGCCGCGACGCGCTCTGGGAGCACCCCGACATGCTGCCCACCGCCGCCGACCTGGACGACCCGGACG
Source organism: Kitasatospora sp. NPDC059827 (assembly GCF_042731675.1). NCBI lineage: Bacteria > Bacillati > Actinomycetota > Actinomycetes > Kitasatosporales > Streptomycetaceae > Kitasatospora > Kitasatospora sp. NPDC059827. The sequence continues at coordinate 21,492 of NZ_JBHWIV010000111.1, forward strand.
CCTTCGTGCACCGCGGCAGCGGCGACCTGGAGGGCGGCTTCGACTTCGACGCCCTCGACAAGCTGCTCGGCGAGGCCGCGGCCGGCAAGCCCGACCTCACCAAGAACGACCCGCCCAAGGACGACTCACCGAAGGGCGACGCTCCGAAGGGCGACCAGGACGGCACCGACGGAAAGGGCGAGCCCACCGCATGACGGCCGCCGGGACGGGTACGTCCACCCTCCACGCGGACGCCGTCCGCACCCTGACCGACTGGCGGCCCGCCGAGCGGGACCAGGAACAGCTGCGCCTCGACTACCTCGCGCACCTCGCCGAGCAGCCCGAGGGCCTCTACCGGTCCTGCCTGCCCGCCCACATCACCGCGAGCGCGGCGGTCGTCGACCCCGCCGCCGGGCGGGTGCTGCTCACGCTGCACCCCAAGGTCGGGATCTGGCTGCAGATGGGCGGGCACTGCGAGCCGGGCGACGCCGACCTCGCCTCCGCCGCCCTGCGCGAGGCCGTCGAGGAGTCCGGCATCCCCGACCTCACCCTGCTGCGCCAGGACGGCGTGCCCGTCCCCGCCAAGCTGGACCGCCACCAGGTCCGCTGCACCGGCAAGGACCGGCCGGAGAACACCCACCTGGACGTCCAGTACATCGCGGTGGCCCCGGCCGGGGCGCAGGCGCTGATCAGCGAGGAGTCACTGGACCTGCGCTGGTTCGACTACGACCGGCTGCCGGAGCTGACCGACCACTCGGTTCGCGACCTCGTCGCCCGGGCCCGGGCGCTCACCGCCTGACCGCCTGACCGATCGAAGCGCGACACGAAGAGGGGGGGGGGGGCGGACCGGGCGCCCCCCCCCGACGCGGCCCGCCCCCCCCCCCCGGATGCCCCCGGTGGCACCCCCGGGCCCCGGCCCCCGGGCGCGAGCGAAGCGCGAGAGGTTGTGGGGGCGCGGACCGTACGGTCCGCGCCCCCTCTCGCCGTCCACCCTCACCCGCAGGAAGCCCCCGGATCCGACCCCGGCCCCGGCGCACCGTGCCGGGCCCCCGGGATGTGCGGCAGCCGGGCCGCCGACACCACACCCTCCAAGTAGCCGCGCGCCCGCTCCGTCCGCGGATAGGCCTCCAGCAGCGCCCAGAACGCCGGACCGTGGTCCGGCACCAGCAGGTGCGCCAACTCGTGCAGCAGCACGTAGTCCAACACGTACTCCGGCATGCCCTGCAGCCGGTGCGACAGCCGGATCGTCCCCTCACTGGGAGTGCACGAGCCCCAGCGCGAATTCTGGTTGGTCACCCAGCGGACCTGCACCGGCTGGGCCCGGCCCTCCAGATAGGCCGCCGACAGCTCCCGGGCCCGTGCCATCAGGGCGTCGTCCCCGAGGACCCGCCGACGCTCCTGGGCCGCGAGCTTCTCCAGCATCTGCGCGACCCAGCGCTGCTCCTCGGCGTGCGACATCCGGGCCGGGATCAGCACGACGGTGCGGTCGCCCTCGCGGTAGGCGGAGACCGTACGGCTGCGCCGGGCGCTGCGCCGCACCTCGACCCGGCTGCGGTCGTGCGCCTCCGGGGGCACCGCCCCGGAGGGCGGGTGCTGCGGCCTCGACTGCTGCTTGTCGTGCGGCTTCTCGCGCTGCTTCTCGTCCGGGCGCCCGCGCGTGCTCGGCGCCGCCATCTGCGACCCGGACGCTGCACGGGCACGCCGACGCGACGCCGGTGGATGGGAGTCCCGCTCGGCTGCCATGGCACACGACGTTACCCGGTACCACTGACAGAAGTCCGGTGCCGTGGCCGAAATCTTTCATGGAGCGATCGGGAACGAAAGGCCGACGAGGGGTGTCCGGAAACCGACGCCAGGAAGGATGGGCAGTTATCCACAGGGCCTCCGAACAGATGGTGTGATCATGCGCCCGGACCTGTGGATAACTTTCCGCACGCCCCCGCCGCCATGGGGCATGCTGCGGTCAGCCGTCCGGAAACGATCGGAAGGGAGACCACCGTGCGCCTCATGCTCAAGCCCGCGCTGTCCCGCAGCTGGCGGGACTCCGAGACCCTGCAGTTCGGCACCGTCACCCGGTTCGCCGGGGTGCTCGGCAACGCCGACAAGACCCTGTGCGAGTTCCTCGACCTGCTCGACGGGACGCGCGAACGCCCCGAGCTCCTCTCCGCCGGCGAACGGATCGGACTCGGCCGCGAGCCCACCGACACCCTGCTGAGCGAACTGCAGGAGACCGGGCTGCTGGACGACGCGGAGGCGACCGGCCGGGCACTGTCGCACTTCCCCCGGCCCCACCAGGACGTCCTCGGGCCCGACCTCGCCTCGCTCTCCCTGGTCCACTCCGGACCGGGCGCCGCACCGGCCGTCCTGGTCCGGCGCGCCAGGGCCAGGATCGAGGTGCGCGGCGCGGGCCGGGTCGGCGCGGCCGTGGCGACCGTGCTCGCGGCCGGCGGCGCCGGCACCATCACCGTGGCCGACAGCGGGCGGGTCCGGCCCGACGACTGCTCCCCCGCCGGACTGCCGCCCTCGGACATCGGGCGGCTGCGCTCGACGGTCGCCCGGGAGGCGGTGCAACGCGCCACCGGCCGCCCACTGGCCCCGGTGCCCCGGCCCAAGAGCGACGACCCACCGCCCGACTTCGTGGTCCTCGCACCCCGGGACGGCAGCGCGGCCTTCGCGGGCGGGACGTACGAGGCCCGGCTGCTGCTCCGGGCCGGGGTGCCGCACCTGTACGTGGGCGTGGTCGAGGAGTTCGGCATCGTCGGGCCACTGGTGATCCCGGGGCGGTCGGCCTGCGGGCACTGCCTGGTGCTGCGCCGGGAGGACGAGGACGCCGCCTGGCCACGGGTCCTCGCCCAGCTGGCGGACGACGGCCCGGGCCGGGCCCGCACCCCGGCCTGCGACACGGCCCTGGCCACGGCCGTCGCCGGCCTGGCGGCGCTGCACGTCCAGGTGTACCTGGACGGCGGCCGACCGCCGAGCGTCGACGGCTGGTGCGAGATCTCCGCAGGCGACGGCATGCCCCGCCGCCTGCGGCTCCGAGGACACCCGGACTGCGGCTGCCTGTGGCAACCACTGCCGCCGGGCTGAGACACGAGGAGAACAGGAGGCACGAGGAACGCACCGGGCACCGGCCCGGGCGGCTGCGGGGCTCAGCAGCCACCCGACCCGGCGCCCGGGGCCGACACGGGCGGGACGCCCGGCCAAGCGAGCCCATGGCCAAGCGAGCCCATGGCCAAGCGAGCCCATGGCCAAGCGAGCCCATGGCCAAGCGAGCCCATGGCCAAGCGAGCCCA
>NZ_JBHWIV010000112.1:0-20275 GCF_042731675.1 Kitasatospora sp. NPDC059827
GCGCTACACCAGCCACCCACCCACAGGCCACGGGCCGCCGCAGGCATTCAGGGGCGCGGGGAACTGCGCGAGCAACCACCCACTCACCCGCACAGGCCGCCGCAGGCAGGCGCACGGCCGGTACGAGGGGTTCCGGGGTCGCCGGCGGGCAGGCACTGTAGAGGGACGACCCCATGGATCGACCCCCACAGCCCCTGGTAACCCCTAGGCGGTGACAGGCACATGGCACTGGGTACGGCCCCGGCCCCCTGGCTGTCCCGACCTAGATCGGAACGACGGATCAGTGGCCGCCCTGCTCCGCGAGACGCTTGACCGAAGCGGTGACCTCGGCCTCGGCCTCGACACGGCCGACCCAGTTGGCGCCCTCGACCGACTTGCCCGGCTCCAGGTCCTTGTAGACCTCGAAGAAGTGCTGGATCTCCAGGCGGTCGAACTCCGACACGTGGTGGATGTCGCGCAGGTGCTCCCAGCGCGGGTCGGTCGCCGGGACGCACAGCAGCTTGTCGTCGCCGCCGGCCTCGTCGGTCATGTGGAACATGCCGATGGCACGGCACTTGATGAGGCAGCCGGGGAAGGTCGGCTCGTCCAGGATGACCAGGGCGTCCAGCGGGTCGCCGTCCTCGCCGAGCGTGCCCTCGACGTAGCCGTAGTCGGCCGGGTAACGGGTCGACGTGAAGAGCATCCGGTCGAGCCGCAGACGGCCGGTCTCGTGGTCGACCTCGTACTTGTTACGAGAGCCCTTCGGGATTTCGATAAGGACGTCGAATTCCAACGGTTCCTCCAAGGTAGGGACTGACAGAATCCAAGTGTCTCCTACGGGAGTGAGTGCTGGGGAAAGGGGCCGGTCGGTGGGAGCTGGGGCGGGGGCGGCGCGGCGTCGCGGGGGGACGGCCGCGGGGCTGTGCGGAGCGGCCCTTCTGGTCGCCGGGGCGGTGCTGGGCGGGGGCGGTGCGTACGCGCAGCCGTCCCCCTCGCCGGGCGGTGGCGGCGGTGCCGGCGGTGTCAGCGGTACGCCGGTCGCGCGCCCGGTGCCCGCCGCGGGCGCCGGGCTGGCCGTCGCCGGGGACGGCCCGGAGGCCGCCGTCCCCACCGCGCAGGGCCTCCAGCAGGCGCTGGCCCCCGCGCTCGCCGACAAGAGCCTGGGCACCGTGACCCTCGCCGTCGCGGACGCCGCCGGCGGGCAACTCCTGTACGGCTCCGACGAGAACACCCCGGTCACCCCGGCCTCCACCACCAAGCTGGCCACCTCGGTCGCGGCCCTGTCGCTGATCCCCGCCGACACCCGGCTCACCACCCGGGTGGTCCGCGGCGCGGACCCGGGCAGCATCACCCTGGTCGGCGGCGGGGACCCGACGCTCACCGCGCTGCCCGCCGACCAGGTGCAGATCGGCGGCCGGCCCGTCGACGCCGACACCGCGCCCGCCTCGCTGGAGGCGCTCGCCCGACAGACCGCCACCGCCCTCAAAGCGGCCGGGACCACGACGGTCCGGCTGGGCTACGACCTGTCGCTGTACCCCGACAGCACCCAGCAGCGGAAGCCCGACAACGAGAACCTCGCCCTTGTCGTCCCGCTGATGGTGGACGAGGCCAAGGTCGACCCGAAGAGCAAGGACGAGGCCCCGCTCCGGGTCGCCGACCCGGCGGGCGCGGCCGCCACGGCCTTCGCCACGATGCTCGCCGCCCAGGGCGTCACCGTCGAGGGCAAGGCCAGGCCGGCCGCCTCCCCGGCCGCCGCCGACGCCCCCGTCCTCGGCAAGGTCGACTCGCCGACCGTCGCCCGGCTGGTCGAGCGCCTGCTCACCACCTCGGACAACCAGCTCGCCGAGGCGATCGCCCGTCAGGTCGCTCTCGCCGGGCACCAGCCGGCCGGCTACGAGGGCGCGGCGAGCGCCGTCGTCAAGGAACTCGGCAGGCTCGGCGTGCCGATGACCGGCGTGGTCCTCAACGACGGCAGCGGCCTGAACACGGACAACCGGATCCCGCCCGCCGTCCTGGTCCGGATCCTCGCGTTGGCCTCCTCCGACCAGCACCCCGCGCTGCGCCCGGTCCTCACCGGCCTCCCGGTGGCCGGCTTCACCGGCACCCTGGCCAAGCGCTACGGCTCGGGCTCCGGCGCCGCCGACGCGGCCGGCCTGATCCGCGCCAAGACCGGCAGCCTCAGCGGGGTCAACACCCTCGCGGGCACCGTGGTGGACGCCGACGGCCGCCTGCTGGCCTTCGCCGTGATGACCCGCACCGCGGCGCCGGCGGACACCGCCCGCGCCGCCATGGACCGGATCGCCGCCCGCCTCGCCTCCTGCGGCTGCCACTGACCGACACCGGTCCCGTTCCCCTGTCCGGCGCCGGGTCAAAGGGGCGGCCGGGGCAGTGCCCGCCGGGCCGTCGCGGGCCCGTGGACGGCGGGTTCGAGCGGGCCCGGAGGCGGGCAGGGTGTTCGTGGCGGGTGGCTGCCGTTGATGGTGGGGAGCACGTACGGTGAGGGCATGACGAGCGCGAGCGGCGGGGCTGACATGGTCGACTGGAATCTCGCGGTCGCTACTGCGACCAGGTTGGTGCGGCCGGGGCCGGAGGTGAGCCGGGCCGAGGCGGCGGCGGTCGTCGCCGAGCTGCGCCGGCACGCGCTGGAGGCCGAGGAGCACGTCCGGGTGTTCACCGGGATGCGGTCGAGCAGTCTGGCCGCGGCCGCCGCGACGCCCGTGCTGGTGGTGGACCGCCCGGGCTGGGTCCGGGCGAACGTGGCGGGCTTCCGCACGGTGGTCCAGCCGCTGGTGGAGAAGCTCCAGGCGCGGCGGGCCACCGGCGCGGCGGCGGGCGTCTTCGGGGCGGTGGGGGAGAAGGCCACCGGGATCGAGGTCGGCGCGCTGCTGGCGTTCCTGTCCACCAAGGTGCTGGGCCAGTACGAGACCTTCGCCCCGGCCGAGCCCTCGCTGGAGGCGCCGGACAGCCCGGCGGCGCTGTTCGACAAGCCGCGGCTGGGCCCGGAGGGCCCGGGGCCGGGCCGACTGCTGCTGGTGGCGCCGAACATCGTGCACGTCGAGCGCGAGCTGGACGTCGACCCGTCCGACTTCCGGCTCTGGGTCTGCCTGCACGAGGAGACCCACCGCACCCAGTTCACCGCGGTGCCGTGGCTGCGCGACCACATCCAGTCCGAGGTGCAGTCCTTCCTGGCCGAGACGGACGTGGACCCGGGCGCGCTGCTGGAGCGGCTGCGCGACGCGGCGGGCTCGCTCGGCGCGGGCCTGCCGGGCACCGGCGCCCGGGAGGGCCGGGACAGCGCCTCCGGCGGGAACCTGCTGGAGATCGTCCAGTCGCCCGCGCAGCGCGAGATCCTCGGCCGGCTGACGGCGGTGATGTCGCTGCTGGAGGGTCACGCGGACGTGGTGATGGACGGCGTCGGCCCGGCCGTGGTGCCGACGGTGGCGGAGATCCGGGAGAAGTTCCAGCAGCGCCGCGACCGCGGGGCGAACCGGCTGGACCTGATGCTGCGCCGGCTGCTGGGCATGGACGCCAAGCTGCGGCAGTACCAGGACGGCGCGGTGTTCGTCCGGGCGGTGGTGGAGCAGGTCGGCATGGAGGGCTTCAACCGGGTGTGGACGTCCCCGAACACCCTGCCGACCAAGGACGAGATCCACGACCCGGCCGCCTGGGTCGCCCGGGTCGGCCGCTGAGGCCCTCGGGGAGGCCCTCGGGGAGGCCCCGATCGGGCATTCCCGGAGTACCGGGGGACCGCCGTCGGTCGGCGGCGGTCAAACCCGCTCGTACGAGTGGTCCAATCGGGCAGATGATGGGTGAAGATACGTTTCTCCATTCACCCGTACGTGGGACGGTGGTCGTACCAGTGGCGCGGGTGGCGTAGCGGATCGCCACTTTCTGCCACCATCTGTGAGCGCCCGGTAACGCGGCGCTATCCAGGTGCGCGGTTCCGGCCGCCCGCCGCAGCCCTGTCCCCTCCGTCGAGGAGTCGTCCGCCGTGGGCCCTCACCCTGCCGTCGCCGCGATACGCCTGGCCGTTCGCCGTACGCTCACCGACCTCGCCGCCGAGGCCGGTACCACCTTCACCGCGCCCGTGCGCGAACCCCGCGGGCGCCCCGCCGGGGCGCCGCTGGTCGGTGCCGCCGTCGGCACCACCCTGATCGGCAACGCCGCCCGCCACCCCTCCGGGCTGCCGCGCACCCCGGCCGCCCCCGGCTCGCCGCTGGTCCTGGTCGCCGTCAGCGGCGGCGCCGACTCGATGGCGCTGGCCATCGCCGCCGCCTTCGAGGCCCCCAAGATCGGTCTGCGGGTCGGCGCCGTCACCGTCGACCACGGTCTCCAGGACGGCTCCGCCGACCGCGCCGCCCAGGTCGCCGAGCGCCTGCGCTCGCTGGGCCTGGACCCGGTCGAGGCCGTCCCGGTGCGGGTCGGCCGGGCCGGCGGCCCCGAGGCCGCCGCCCGGGACGCCCGCTACGCCGCCCTGGACGAGGCCGCCGAGCGCCACGGCGCGATCGCGGTGCTGCTCGGCCACACCCGGGACGACCAGGCCGAGACCGTGCTGCTGGGCCTGGCCCGCGGCTCCGGCTCCCGCTCGCTGGCCGGGATGCCGGCCCAGAAGGGCCGCTACCGCCGCCCGCTGCTGGAGCTGGACCGGGCGGCCACCCTGCAGGCCTGCTCCGCCCAGGCGATCCCGGTCTGGGACGACCCGCACAACTGTGATCCCGCCTACACCCGCTCCCGGGTCCGCCACGAGGTGCTGCCGGTGCTGGAGAAGCACCTCGGCGGCGGCGTGGTCGAGGCGCTGGCCCGCACCGCCCGGCTGTTCCGGGACGACGCCGACGCCCTCGACCAGTGGGCCTCGCTGGCCGAGCGCGACCTCCGTACGGGCGAAGGCACCCTGGACGCCGTGAAACTGGCCGAACTGCCGCCCGCCGTCCGGCGCCGGGTGCTGCGGCGGGCGGCGCTGCGGGCGGGCTGTCCGGCCGGGGACCTCTTCGCCCGGCACCTGGAGACGGTGGACCTGCTGGTCACCGGATGGCGCGGCCAGGGGCCGCTGCACCTACCCGGGGGCGTCGAGGCCACCCGTAGGTGTGGCACGCTGGTCTTTCGGCGGCAGGGCGACTGAGGGCGAGGCACGTCCCGGGGGAGCCGGCCGCCGGCCACACAGACCCCGAACGTTTGAGGACGTATCCCCGGTGGACCAGAACGACATGGGCGCTGACCTCGCGAAGGTGCTCATCAGCAAGGACGAGATCGACGCCAAGCTCCAGGAGCTGGCCGAGCGAATCGACCGGGACTACGCAGGCAAGGACCTGCTGATCGTCGGCGTCCTCAAGGGGGCCGTCATGGTGATGGCCGATCTGGCCCGGACCCTGCACTCGCAGGTCACGATGGACTGGATGGCCGTCTCCTCGTACGGCATGGGGACCAAGTCCTCCGGTGTGGTGCGCATCCTGAAGGACCTGGACACCGACATCGCCGGTCGGGACGTCCTGATCGTCGAGGACATCATCGACTCCGGTCTGACGCTGTCCTGGCTGCTGGGCAACCTGGGCTCGCGCGGCCCGGCCTCGCTGGAGGTCTGCACCCTGCTGCGCAAGCCGGACGCGGCCAAGGTCGAGATCGACGTGAAGTACGTCGGCTTCGACATTCCCAACGAGTTCGTGGTCGGCTACGGCCTGGACTACGCGGAGAAGCTGCGTAACCTCCCCTTCATCGGGACCCTCGCCCCGCACGTCTACGGCGGTTGAGGGCTCCGTTCGGGCTATGGGCGGGAACAGAGGGTTGTTCCCGCCCGTTGGACCGGGGGACAAAGAAGCTAAGCCGTGTCGCCGTGCTCCCGCCATGGGTGGGTGCGACTGCGGTACGGTCCAATAAACCGCTCTTCACATGAGCATCGATTCGGATTGCGCCGCGGCCCAAAGCCTCCCGGCGCCGCTGAGTGGCAGGAGGGACGGGGCGGCAACGCTCCGCATGGATGGACGTCAAGCGATACTTCCGTGCGCCGATCATGTGGATCGTGCTGGCTGTCCTCGCCGTCATCGTACTGATGCAGGTCGTTTCGGACTCGAACGGCTACAAGACGGTGGACACCGGTCAGGTCGTCGCAGCGATCGATGCGCACAACGTCAAGTCGGCGCAGATCACCACCGGTGACTCGAACACGATCAAGATCCAGTTGAAGGACGGCGCCACGCTGTCCAACGCCGGTACGGGCAAGGTCCCGTCCGGCAACAAGTTCCAGGCCTCGTACATCGGTGACCAAGGTGTGGCGATCGCCGACAAGCTGCAGGCCCAGATCAACGACAAGGACCCGAACACCCTCGCCGAGGGCTACACGGTCAGTCCCGAGAAGCAGAGCACCTTCGTCAGCCTGCTGCTGTCGATGCTGCCGATCGTGATCATCGTCCTGGTCTTCCTGTTCCTGATGAACCAGATGCAGGGCGGCGGCTCGCGCGTCATGCAGTTCGGCAAGTCCAAGGCCAAGCTGCTCACCAAGGACACCCCGAAGACCACCTTCTCGGACGTCGCGGGTGCCGACGAGGCGGTCGAGGAGCTCCACGAGATCAAGGAGTTCCTCCAGGAGCCGGCCAAGTTCCAGGCCGTCGGCGCCAAGATCCCCAAGGGTGTGCTGCTCTACGGCCCGCCCGGGACCGGCAAGACCCTGCTGGCGCGTGCCGTCGCGGGCGAGGCCGGGGTGCCGTTCTACTCGATCTCCGGCTCCGACTTCGTCGAGATGTTCGTGGGTGTCGGCGCCAGCCGCGTCCGCGACCTCTTCGAGCAGGCCAAGGCGAACGCTCCGGCGATCATCTTCGTCGACGAGATCGACGCCGTCGGCCGGCACCGCGGTGCGGGTCTCGGCGGCGGCCACGACGAGCGCGAGCAGACCCTCAACCAGCTGCTGGTCGAGATGGACGGCTTCGACGTCAAGGGCGGCGTGATCCTGATCGCGGCGACCAACCGCCCCGACATCCTGGACCCGGCGCTGCTGCGCCCGGGCCGCTTCGACCGTCAGATCGCGGTCGAGCGTCCCGACCTCCAGGGCCGTCTGGACATCCTCAAGGTGCACCAGAAGGGCAAGCCGATCGCGCCCGACGTCGACATGTCGGCCGTCGCCAAGCGCACCCCCGGCTTCACCGGCGCCGACCTCTCGAACGTGCTCAACGAGGCCGCGCTGCTGACCGCCCGCTCGGACAAGAAGCTGATCGACAACGGCATCCTGGACGAGGCGATCGACCGCGTCGTGGCCGGTCCGCAGAAGCGCACGCGGATCATGTCCGACAAGGAGAAGAAGATCACCGCGTACCACGAGGGCGGTCACGCCCTGGTCGCGGCGGCCTGCCAGTACAGCGACCCGGTGCACAAGATCACCATCCTGTCCCGCGGTCGGGCCCTCGGCTACACCATGGTGCTGCCGGAGGAGGACAAGTACTCCACCACCCGCAACGAGATGCTCGACCAGCTGGCCTACATGCTGGGCGGGCGCGCTGCGGAGGAGCTGGTCTTCCACGACCCGACCACCGGTGCCTCGAACGACATCGAGAAGGCCACCGCCACGGCGCGGGCCATGGTCACCCAGTACGGCATGACCGAGCGCCTGGGCGCGATCAAGTTCGGCAACGACGCTTCGGAGCCCTTCCTCGGTCGTGAGATGGGCCACCAGCGCGACTACTCGGAAGAGGTCGCCGGGCTGGTCGACGAAGAGGTCAAGAAGCTCATCGAGAGCGCGCACAACGAGGCCTGGGAGATCCTGGTCGAGAACCGCGACGTGCTCGACAACCTGGTTCTGGAGCTCCTGGAGAAGGAGACCCTGAACAAGGAGCAGATCGCCGAGATCTTCGCCCCGATCGTCAAGCGCCCGGCCCGGCCGGCCTGGACGGGCTCCGCCCGTCGCACGCCGTCCACCCGGCCGCCGGTGCAGTCGCCGAAGGAGCTGGCGCTCACCAACGGCGCCGCCGCCTCCGACACCGCTCCGGTCGACATCGTGAAGCTCCCGCCGCTGCCGGCGGCCGAGCCGCCGACCGAGGGCTGAGCCGCACTCCGGTAGGAATGGATGCCGCGTCACCAGGGTTTGTACCCTGGAGGCGCGGCATCCGTGCTGTTCAGCCAGAGTCTTCCCACGAGTAAGCGAGGCCCGCATGATCGACCCGGTGACGCTCGACGGTCCGCCCGCCGTCGGTGCCTTCGACCAGAAGCGGGCCGAGAACGCCATCCGTGAACTGTTGCTCGCGGTCGGGGAGGACCCCGACCGCGAGGGCCTGCTGGAGACGCCGGCCCGGGTCGCGCGGGCCTACAAGGAGATATTCGCGGGCCTGTGGCAGGAGCCCGAGGACGTCCTGACCACCACCTTCGACCTCGGCCACGACGAGATGGTGCTGGTCAAGGACATCGAGCTGACCTCGGTCTGCGAGCACCACCTGGTGCCGTTCCGCGGCGTCGCGCACGTCGGGTACATCCCGTCCCCCAGCGGCAAGATCACCGGGCTGTCCAAGCTGGCCCGGCTGGTCGACGTCTACGCCCGCCGGCCGCAGGTGCAGGAGCGGCTGACCAGCCAGGTGGCCGACGCGCTGATGCGGATCCTGGAGCCGCGCGGGGCGATCGTCGTGGTCGAGTGCGAGCACATGTGCATGTCGATGCGCGGCATCCGCAAGCCCGGCGCCAAGACCATCACCTCCTGCGTGCGCGGCCAGCTGCGCGACCCGGCCACCCGGGCCGAGGCGATGAGCCTCATCATCGGCAGGTAGCGGCAAGGTACGTACGGGCACCGGTCGCCAGGCGGCGACCGGCCCCGGCTCAGGGCACCTCGGGCTCCGCGTGCGGCGGGGCCGGGGTGCCCAGTGCGTTGCGGCGCTCCGGCATCCGCAGCGTGACCATCCGGCGCCAGCCGAAGGCCCGGTCGTACAGGTAGAGGGCGTGCACCCCGAGGGTGACCACGGCCAGCTGCCAGCGGGGCCAGCGCAGGATCCGCGCCATCCGGGCGGTGACGGCGAGGCCGACGTCCCGGTGGGTGCGGATCTCGCCCCGGGCGCAGGTCTCCAGGGTGTGCCGGACGTACGGTCCGTGGCCGTCGGCGACCAGCCGCAGTAGCTCCTCGTGGCAGTAGGCGAGGTGGTTGTCCTCGTCGGCGGAGATCATCCGCATCGCCCGGCCGAGGTCGGGGTTGTCCCCGTAGACCTTGACCAGTTGGCGCATCTGCTCGGCGGCGCGCTGCTCGGTGACCCGGCTGTGCGCGAGGTAGGTGATGATCTCGCGGTCGGTCAGCGGGGCCTCGCCGAGCAGCCGCTCGTGGGACAGGCCGACGCCCTGGCGCTCCAGCAGCATGCAGTAGTCGGCCTCGTCCGGGACGGGCACCTTGGGCAGTCCGCGCTTGTTCAGCAGCTGGGTGAAGATCCGGCCGTGCTTGCGCTCGTCCGCGCCGTGCCGGGCGACCTTCGGGGCGAGCACCGGGTCCGGGGTGAGGGCGGTGATCCGCTCGTTCTCCCAGCCGCCCTGGTCCTCGCCGCCGGCCGCGATGCTGCAGAACAGCTGGTAGGCCTGGTCGTTCCGGTAGATCTCGTTGAAGAGCGATCTGGTGCTCAGCACGGCGCCTCCTGCGCGGATCCGGGGCGGCGCCCGCCGGTGGTCGGGCGGGCGGCCGCGATACGTCCCCCCGAACCGGCCGCCGGCCGGGCCGACCGGCGGGTAATCACCCGCACGCCTCAGCCGAGGTGGGAGCCCAGCCACTCCAGCGAGGCCGGCAGCTCCCGCGTCCAGCTGTCGAAGTTGTGGCCGCCGTCGTCCAGGTACAGCGACTCCACCTTGAACTGCGGATTGGCCGCCGCGACCTGGGTGGCCTGGTCGACGAACTGGACGGTCTGCGGGTAGTCCGACTCCTTGCGGGTGGAGACCACCAGCAGGTTGAGCGGCGGGGCCGGGAGGTTCTGCAGCCGCCAGCCGAGGTCGTGCTGCTGGGTCAGGGCCTTGTCGCCGTTGAAGAGGTCGCCGCCGGTGTACTGGTCCTGGCGCACCGCGAAGTCGCCGTGCAGGCCCGCGGCGCTGCCGTAGACGTTCGGGAAGCGCATCGACAGCCGCATCGCGCAGCTGCCGCCGGTGGAGTAGCCGAACAGGCCCCAGGAGGCGGCCGAGCGGCCGAGCCGGTACGCGCTCTGCAGGGCCTCGGGCACGTCCTTGACGAACCAGGTCTCGCTGCGCGGCCCGCCGGGGACGTCCACGCACTCGGTGTCCCGGGCCGGGACCACCGACGGGCGGGCCAGCACCAGGACGGTCGGCGGCATCTTGCCGGAGCGCTGCAGCTCCACCGCGGTCTGCACCAGCGGCAGCTCCTTGAGCAGGTTCAGGGTGGTGCCCGGGAAGCCGGCCAGGGCCACCACGGCGGGGAAGCGGACCAGGGCGAACTTCGGGTCGAAGTACTCGGGCGGCAGGTAGACGAACATCTGGTCGGAGAAACCGGTCTCCTTGCCGTTGACCCGGACCGACTCGATCTTCCCGACCTCCTCCGGCGGGCCCTTGGGGAGGTTGGGGGCGCTCTCCATGCCGCCCTCGTTGGTCGGCCGGACCAGCTGGTCGGAGACCGGGGTGCCGCCCTTGTGGTTCTCGTTGCCGGCCAGCGCGAGCTTGGCGCCGCCGGGGCTGAGCAGGTCGTCCCAGGAGGTGTAGAAGCCGAAGGAGTTGTTCACCGACAGCGCCAGCACCGCGAGGATCGAGACCTGAACGACGGTCAGCAGCCCGATCCTGCCGAGCACCGGGAGCGGACGCTGCCGGGCCAGCCGGGGCCAGACCCACAGGGTGGTGAGCAGGGCCGCGGCCCCGAGTGCGAGCAGCGCGTTCACCAGCACGTTGCTGGTCAGTTCCATGCCGTCGGCCTTCCGGTGGGACACTGTCGATGCAGGCTTCATCGTCTGGCGGGCCGTCAGGCCGGGCCACCGCAGCTAGGCTGTCCGGACGTCCCGGCTGGGTCGGGAGGGTGGGGGGAGGTCCGGGGCAACCGGCGCCCTAGAATGCGGCGTCCACCGTACGTACGACGTACCGGAGGGCCGTGCCCCGCCACGCGGCGGCGGACCCACGGCTCCCACCCCCGGCTCAACCCGCAGCGCGCCCACGGCACCGGATTACCGTCCGTTTCCGGATCCTTGGTATGCGCATTGCCCGATGAAGGAATACGCATGAAGGTCCATCACACGTGCTCCCCCGGAGTGAACGGACACCGCCCCGCAGCCTCTACGCTGAGCTTCCATGAGCGTTCCCGTGTCCGTTGAGCCGAGCCCCGAGCAGCCGCCGCGCCGTCGGCGCGGCCTGCAGACGCTGCGCAACCAGGCGGCCGCCGTCCCGAGGGCCTGGCTCCCCGGTGCCGTCGGCTACGCCTGTCTGCTGATCGGGCTGGTGGACATCGCCAGCGCGGTGTTCCCCAAGCTCCGGCACACCAAGATGCACACCTTCGCCGGGCAGCTGCCGGGCGGCACCACCAGCCTGGCCGCGGTCGGCACGCTGATGGTCGGCATCCTGCTGGTGCCGCTGGCGCACGCGCTGCGCCGGCGCAAGCGGCGGGCCTGGCGGGCGGTCTGCGTGCTGCTGCCGCTCAGCGCCTCGCTGCACATCGTGCGCTGGCACCAGATCGGCCCGGCGGTCGTCTCGCTGGTGGTCCTCGCCGTGATGCTGGTGCACCAGCGCGAGTTCTACGCCAAGGCCGACCCGCGCACCCGCTGGGGCGCGGTGGTCAACCTGGTCGTCATGGGCGTCCTCAGCGTGCTGCTCGGCCTGCTGATCGTGAGCACCCGCACCAAGTACGAGGTGGGGCACCCCGCCCTGCTGGAGCGGCTGCAGCACGTCGGGTACGGGCTGTTCGGCTTCGAGGGCCCGGTCCGCTACAACAACGCGCGGATGTCCGACCTGGTCGCCTACCTGCTCGGCGGCCTCGGCCTGCTGACCGCCTTCACCACCGCCTACCTGGCGCTGCGCCCTGGCAAGCCCAAGCCGGAGCTCACCGCCGAGGACGAGGAGAAGGTCCGCGAGCTGCTCAAGCGGCACGGCGAGCGCGACTCGCTCGGCTACTTCGCGCTGCGCCGCGACAAGAGCGTGCTGTTCTCGCCCACCGGCAAGGCCGCGATCTCCTACCGGGTGGTCTCCGGTGTGATGCTCGCCTCCGGCGACCCGGTCGGCGACGTGGAGGCCTGGCCGGGTGCGATCAAGGTGTTCATGGCCGAGGCCCGCGAGCACGCCTGGGTGCCGGCCGTGATGGGCTGCAGCGAGGTCGGCGGCGAGGTCTGGACCCGTGAGGCGGGCCTGGACGCGCTGGAGCTGGGCGACGAGGCGATCGTCGACACCGCGACCTTCTCGCTCGCCGGCCGGGCCATGCGCAACGTCCGCCAGATGGTCAAGCGGATCGAGCGCAACGGCTACTCCTGCAAGGTGCGCCGGGTCTCCGACCTCACCGTCGAGGAGAAGTACCGGATCGCCGACGCCGCCGCCCGCTGGCGCGGCACCGACACCGAGCGCGGCTTCTCGATGGCCCTGGGACGCTTCGGCGACCCGCTGGACGAGGACTGCGTGGTGGTCACCGCCCACAAGGCCCCCGAGGAGGGCGAGAGCGGCGACGACCTCAAGGCCGTGCTGCACTTCGTGCCCTGGGGGCCGGACGGCATCTCGCTGGAGCTGATGCGCCGCGACCGCGCCGCCGACCCGGGCCTGAACGAGCTGCTGATCGTCGCCGCCCTCCAGGAGGTGGGCGCCCTGGGCATCCGCCGGGTGTCGCTCAACTTCGCGATGTTCCGCTCCGCGCTCGCCCGCGGCGAGCGGATCGGCGCCGGCCCGGTGCTGCGCGCCTGGCGCGGACTGCTGGTGTTCCTGTCGCGCTGGTTCCAGATCGAGTCGCTGTACAAGTTCAACGCCAAGTTCCAGCCCGAGTGGGAGCCGCGCTTCCTGGTCTTCCCGAGCACCCGGGACCTGCCGCGGATCGGCTTCGCCGCGATGCAGGCGGAGGCCTTCATCACCCTCGGGATGCCGCGCTTCGGCCGCAAGCGCCAGCGCGAGGGCCTGATGCCCGTCCCGTCGACCCGCGAGGTCGGCGAGGCGGCCTGAGGCCGGCCCGCACCCTTCGGGGCCCCCGCCGGGAACCACCGGCGGGGGCCCCGTTCGATAATGGGGGCATGAGCAATGGGCCCACCAGCGATATGCCGTCCTTCTCGTTGCCGGCCGGACTGCCGCGGCTCGACCGCTGCGCCGTGATGGGCGTGGTCAACGTCACGCCCGACTCCTTCTCGGACGGCGGGCTCTGGTTCGACGCCGCCAAGGCGATCGCGCACGGGCTGGCCCTGCGGGCCCGCGGCGCGGACCTGGTGGACGTCGGCGGCGAGTCCACCCGGCCGGGCACCCAGCGGGTGCCCGAGGACGAGGAGCTGCGCCGGGTGCTGCCGGTGGTGCGCGAGCTGGCCGCCGCCGGGGTGGTGGTGTCGGTCGACACCATGCGGGCCTCGGTCGCCGAGCGGGCCGTGGAGGCCGGTGCCGCGATCGTCAACGACGTCTCCGGCGGGCTCGCCGACCCGGCGATGGCCCGGGTGGTCGCCGAGACCGGCGCGCCCTTCGTGGTCATGCACTGGCGCGGGCAGTCCGCCGACATGGAGCGGCTGGCCGTCTACCGGGACGTCGTGCGGGACGTGGTCGAGGAACTGACCGGGCGGATGGACGCGCTGCTGGCCGCCGGGGTCAAGGAGGACCAGCTGGTCCTCGACCCGGGGCTGGGCTTCGCCAAGACCGCCGAGCACAACTGGGCGCTGCTCGGCCGGCTGGACGCGCTGACCGCGCTCGGCCGTCCCGTCCTCGTCGCGGCTTCGCGCAAGCGGTTCCTGGGTACGCTGCTCGCCGACCCGGAAACCGGGGAACTGCGCCCGGCCCGCGAGCGGGACGACGCGACCGCCGCGGTGTCGGTGCTGTCGGCCCGGGCGGGCGCCTGGGCGGTCCGGGTGCACGACGTGTCCGGTACGGCGGACGCCGTCCGCGTGGTCGCGGCCTGGCAGCGCGCGGCGCGGCTGGGGTGAGGGAGGGTCTGTGACAGGTGACGGCAGGGTGAGCGGCGGGACGGCCGGGAAGGCCCGGGAGGTGGACCTGGAGGCGGTGCTCGCGGCGAACCGGGCGTTCTACGAGGCGCTGGAGCGCGGGGACGTCGAGGCGGTCGAGGAGGCCTGGCTGGGGCCCGAGCACGCCGACGACAAGGGCGGCGTGGTCTGCGTCCACCCCGGCTGGCCGGTGCTGCGCGGGCGGGCGCAGGTGACCCGCTCGTACATGCTGATCATGATGAACACGGAGTACATCCAGTTCTTCCTGACCGATGTCGAGGCCGAGGTGCACGGGGATGTGGCCCTTGTCACGTGCACCGAGAACATCCTCTCCGGGGGTGAGGCCGAGGAGGAGGGGGAACTCGGGCCGCTGGTCGGCGGAAAGGTCGTGTCGAGCAATCTGTTCCGTCGCACCCCGGCCGGGTGGAAGCTCTGGTCGCACCACGGTTCACCCGTTCTGACCAGCGGTGACGAGGACGACGAGGACTGATTCCGGGGGCCGCGGGAATTCGGTGCCGGGCGGTCGCCGGGGAATTTCCGGGTGGTCACCGAACGTTCACGTCAATCGCCATTTCGGTGCGCGTGGCGACGGTTCGTGCCGGGTAGGACGGTCAGGCGTTGTCCGCGCTCGCGGGTAGATTCGAAACGGAGTGGCGGGCGTGATGCCCGTCTTCGCCCTGCCCGTCCATGCCTTCCTCCGGGCGGGGCCCGTCCGACTGGGAGCAGTGATTCGTTTGCTGGACCGCGTCACCCTGCGGGGGCTGCGAGCCCGGGGCCACCACGGCGTCTTCGAGCGCGAGCGCGTCGAGGGCCAGACCTTCGTGGTCGATCTCGTGCTGTACCTGGACACCCGCCCCGCCGCGTCCGGAGACGACCTCACCCGCACGGCGCACTACGGCATCGTGGCCGAGGAGGTCACCGCGATCATCGCCGGCGAACCGGTCGACCTGATCGAGACCCTGGCGCAGCGGATCGCCGACCAGTGCCTCAAGCACGACGCGGTCGAGGAGGTCGAGGTCACCGTGCACAAGCCGGACGCCCCGATCACCGTGCCGTTCGACGACGTGACCGTGACCATCCACCGGGGCCGCGCATGACCCCCACCGCGCGCCTGGTTTCCGATGCAGAGGGATTTCTTCGATGAACAGCAGTGACCCGATCGCCGAGCCGAACGCGTTCGACCTGGAGAGCCGGGTGGACTCCGCCGACACCACGCTGCACAGCCAGCGGTGTGCGGTGATCGCGCTCGGCAGCAACCTGGGCAACCGGCTGGACACCCTCCAGGGTGCCGTCGACGCGCTCGCGGACACCCCCGGGCTGAGGATCAAGGCCGTTTCGGCGATCTACGAGACCGAGGCCGTCGGCGGCCCGGAGGAACAGCCCAACTACTACAACGCGGTCGTGGTGCTGCGCACCTCGCTGCCGCCGCGGGACCTGCTGGAGCGCGGCAACGCGATCGAGGACGCCTTCGGACGGGTCCGGGAGGTCCGCTGGGGCCCGCGCACCCTGGACGTCGACATCCTGGCCTACGAGGGCGTGGTCAGCGAGGACCCGCAGCTGCTGCTGCCGCACCCGCGCTCGCACGAGCGTGCCTTCGTGCTCGCCCCCTGGCTGGACGCCCAGCCCGAGGCCGAGGTGCCGGGGCACGGGCTGGTCGGCGCGCTGCTGGAGGCGCTCGGCGGCCCGGACGCGCAGGGCGTGAAGCGCCGCGACGACATCCGGCTGACGCTGCCGGAGTAGCACCGCGCAGGACCCGGCCCCCGCGGCCGGGTCGGCCGGGGCCGCCGGATCGGCCGGGAACTCGGCGACCGGGCCCGGCCGTACGAGTAGATGTCCGCCCGTCCCGTCCCGGTACGGTGGCCTGACGCCGCCGCACCGGGCCACCGGGCGGGCGGTCGGCTCTGGCAACCCCGGGAAGGATCACCTCCGAGTGAAGCTGCTTCGCCTCCGTCTGCTGATCGGCATCACCGCCGCGACGACGGCGCTGTCCTGGGCCGGGTCCAAGCTGTGGGCGTCCCTGGACACGCTGCCGGCCGTACCGGCGGCGGCCCCGGTGGTGCTGGCGGCGGTGGCGGTGGTCCTGCTGGCGACCGCGCTCTCGCTGCGGGCCCGGTTGAAGGCGGTGCGCGAGCGGCAGCCCGGCGCGAAGGGGGTCGACCCGCTGCTGGCGGCCCGGGCGGTGGTGCTCGGCCAGGCCAGCGCGCTGGTCTCCGCGGTGGTCACCGGCATCTACGCCGGGGCCGGGATCTACCTGCTCGGCGAACTGGACGTGTCGGCGCGCAAGGACCAGGCGGTGACCGCCGGGCTCGCCGTGCTGGCGGGCGCCGCGGTGATCGCGGCGGCGCTCTGGCTGCAGCACGTGTGCAAGCTGCCGGAGGACCACGACGACCCGGGCGGTCCGGCGGCCTCGCACCGCTGACGGATCGGCCGGATCCGGTCGGACGGCGCTGAGCAGGCCCTTTTTCGTGATCTTGAGTGAAAAGCCGGGCACATGCGGTAAAAAATCCCCACTGTCAAGGGTGGAAGGGGACCCTGGGCTGACACGGCCCCAATTCGCACGCTAGTTTCTTGGCATGTCTCGCGGACGCCACCGTCATTCCTCCGTCCTCGGCCGGGTCTTTCCCCCCACCGCCGCCGGCGTGCTGCTGGTCGCCGCACTGGCCGCTCTGGTCTTCAGTCAGGACACCGTCCTGGTGCGCTCGGTGGGTGTCGCCGCACTGATCGCCACGCTCGGCTTCGCGGTGCTGCTGCGTCAGCGCGACAAGGCGGCCCGGGCGGCCGCCGAGATGTCCGCGGCGCAGCGGCTGCGGGCCGAGGAGCGCTTCGAGGAGCAGCTCGCCGAGGCCGAGTACGCGGCCGAGGTCGCCGAGGAGCGGGCCACCCGCTTCGGTCGGCGGCTGACGGCGGAGAAGTCGCGGCTGGCCAAGGCCGAGACCGAGATCGCCCGGCTGCTCCGGGAGCGGGCCGTGGCCGTCGCCGAGCAGGCGCTCAAGGAGGCCGAGGCGGCCCAGCGGGCGCTCGCCGCGAGCCGTCCCAAGTACCCGGCCAGTCCGGCCGCGTTCGTGCGCGCCGCGTCCGTGCTGCGGCTGCTGGAGCGGCGCGCCGCCGAGCAGGAGGCCGAGCGGGAGCGCACGGCGGGCGCGGAGGTCGCGCTGCGGGCGCGGACGGCTCCGGCCGCTCCGTCCGTCCAGGCCGCGCCGTCCGCTCAGGCAGCTCAGGCCCGTCCGGCCGTGGAGGCCGCTCCGGTGCCGGGTGCGGTGTCCGTGCCCGCCCCGGTGGCGCCCTCGGTGCCGACCCCGGCGCAGGCGCCGGCCGGGCGGACCCCGGTGCGGCCCACGCCGCTGCGCCCGGCGCTGACCGCGACGGTCGGCCAGCTGGGCGGGGCGCCGGGCGCCCCGGCCGTCGGGTCGGCGCCGGCGGAGCGGCAGCGGCCGCGTCCGGCCCAGTCCGGGCAGGTGCGCGGGCAGGGGTTCAGCTTCTTCGGCCGCGGCCAGGGCGCGGCGGTCCGGGCGGCCGTTCCGGCGCCGGCGGTGGGCAGCGTCGCCGAGCTGGGGGAGCGGGCGGACCTGGCGGACGTGGTGGGCGACGAGGCGGTCGCCGCGAAGGCGAAGGCCGAGGCGCAGGAGGCCCGGGAGGCCCGGGAGGCTGCTACGGAGGTGCCGGTCGAGCACCTGGAGCACCTGGAGCACCCGGAGCACCTGGAGCAGCCGGTGCGCGCCGGGGACGCCGAGCCGGACGGGGTGACCGTGGTGGACCTGACGCCCGAGGACGAGACCGAACTGATCGAGCTCCCGGAGCTGCGCGCCTCGCGCTGAGCGGCCCGCCGCCGAAGGACACCGACGCCGAGGGGCGGGAAGTCGACCGACTTCCCGCCCCTCGGCGTTCGCGCCCCTGCTGCGTCAGATCTGGACGCCGAAGTCCTGGGCGATGCCGGCCAGGCCGGAGGCGTAGCCCTGGCCGACCGCGCGGAACTTCCACTCGCCGCCGTTGCGGTAGAGCTCACCGAAGATCATCGCGGTCTCGGTGGCGGCGTCCTCGGAGAGGTCGTACCGGGCGATCTCGGCGCCGCCGGCCGCGTTCACCACGCGGATGTAGGCGTTCCGGACCTGGCCGAAGTTCTGGCCGCGGGCGGTGCCGTCGTAGATGGTGACCGGGAAGGTGATCTTGACGGCCTCGGCGGGCAGGCCGGCCAGGTTGACGTTGATCGACTCGTCGTCGCCCGCGCCCTCGCCGGTCCGGTTGTCACCGGTGTGCACGACGGTGTTGTCCGGCGTGCTGGTGTTGTTGAAGAACACGAAGTGCGCGTTGGACAGCACCTTGCCGTCCGCGTTCAGGACGATCGCGCTGGCGTCGAGGTCGAATTCGGCGCCGGTGGTGGTGCGGGTGTCCCAGCCCAGGCCGATGCTGACCGCGGACAGGCCGGGGGCCTCCTTGGTCAGCGAGACGTTGCCACCCTTGGAGAGGCTCACTGGCATGGCGATTGCAGTCCCTTCGTTCGCTTTTCCCGGGACAACGCGGTACTCGGTCGTCTTGGTTCCGGGGAACCCGTGAATTCTTCGTGGGTGTCAAAGCCGGGCAAAGGACGGGCAAAGCCTTGGCAGGGTCGGTCGGGTCCGGGTGTCAGACCCGGGGGAAGCGGCCCTGCAGCGTCCAGATGTTCGGGTTGTCGGCCAGGTCGGGGTGCATGTCGAACAGGTCGGCGAGGGTGTCCTGGAGGAAGTCCCGGGCCTCGCGCCGCAGCTCGCTGTGCCGGACCACGGCCGGGGGCTCGTCGCGCAGCCAGGTCGCGGTGACCTCGACCCAGTTGAACCGGCGGGCGAAGCGCAGCAGCTCGGTGTTCTGGGTGAAGTCGAGGTCGGCGGTCTGCACCCGGGCGGCCCGGGAGCCGTCCGGGTCGCGGTCGAGCTGCTCGACGATGTCGCACAGCGCCCAGGCGAAGTCCAGCACCGGGACCCAGGCCCAGCGGGTGGAGAGTTCGGCGCCCTCGGCGTCCAGGTAGACGTCGCCGCAGAACAGGTCGTACCGCAGCGCGCGCACGGGGGCGGTGCGGTAGTCGGTCTGCGGGGGGTCGGGGAAGCGGTTGGAGAGGGAGTAGCCGAGCTCGATCACGTAGGCCATTGTCGGGGGTGCGGGCAGGTCCGGATAACCGGGTGACCTCGGCGGGGGTCGCGCGGGATGATGGGCGCATGTCCGAGCCCATCCGCGTACGGGGGTCGGTGGTCGTCCCCGACGCCGAGCTCGTCTGGCGCTTCTCGCGTTCCTCCGGCCCCGGTGGCCAGCACGTCAACACCTCCGACTCCAAGGCGGAGCTGCGGTTCGACCTGGTCGCCTCGAAGGCGCTGCCCGAGGTGTGGCGCACCCGCGCCCTGGAGCGGCTGGCGCACCGCCTGGTGGACGGCCGGGTGCTGGTGATCCAGGCCTCGGAGTTCCGCTCGCAGTGGCGCAACCGGGAGGCGGCCGCGGTGCGGCTGGGGGTGGTGCTGAGCGAGGCGTGCGCGCCGCCGCCGAAGGCCCGCCGGGCGACCAGGCCGAGCCGGGGGATGGTGGAGCGGCGGCTGGAGAACAAGCGGCACCGTTCCGACCTCAAGCAGGGTCGGCGGTCGCCGCGCGGCGAGTAGGGCGGACCGCCGGGTGGTAGTGCCGCCTGGCGAACCGTTTCAGCCCAGCGTGCGGTAGCCGCCGCGGAAGTAGAGCAGCGGGCGGCCGCCGGGGGTGGGGACCACGGCTTCCAGTACGCGGCCGATCAGCAGGGTGTGGTCGCCCGCGGGTATCCGCTGTTCGGTGCGGCACTCGACGGTGGCCAGCGCGCCCTCGATCAGCGGGGCCCCGGTGCGGGCGCCGCGGTGGTGCGGGGTGTCCGCGAACAGCAGCCGGTCGCTGAGCCGGCCCTTCATGGCGAAGCGGGAGCCGAGCGCCTTCTGCCCCTCGGTGAGCACCGAGACCGCCCAGGTGTCGTTCCGGGAGAGCACCTCGTCCATCCGGGAGTCCTCGCGGACCGAGACCAGCACCAGCGGCGGGTCCAGGGACACCGAGAGGAAGGACGTGGCGGTCATGCCGACGTCCTCGCCGTCCTCCTCGTCGTGGACGGTCACCAGGCTCACGCCGGCGGCGAGCTGGGAGAGGGCTGCCCGGAACTCGTCGGGCGTGGCGTGGGGGGCAGCTTCGGGCTGCGGGGACGGATACACGTACCGCACGGTAGTCGTCGCTCCCGGGTGACGGCATCGGGCCGTGGTCGTAGGACCACGGCCGGGGGC
>NZ_JBHWIV010000112.1:20285-23631 GCF_042731675.1 Kitasatospora sp. NPDC059827
CCCCGGCCCGCCCCCCCCCCCCCCCCCGCGGGCCCGCCGCGGGCCGCGGTCACTCCCAGGGGTGAAGCGCGGGTACCGGCGGGTGCAGTCCGCTTGAGTCCGCGGCCCCTGCGGTCGACCACCAGGAATGTTCCGATAGCGGTTTATGTCCCGCTATGGGGCGGATGAACTGATTAAGGGCGCATTAGTCTTGTGTGATTTAAGTCACAAGTGGTGGCCTATTGCTGACCGAGCGTGCCGAACGCTGTGCTCCCTGTGATTCAGTTCTTCTGGCAATCGGACGATAACCAATCAAGAACTATCCGAAGCAGCCGGGGAGCCCCCGCATGGAAGCCGAGTCGGAGCCGTACGTCCGTCTCGCGACCCTCCGCACCTTGCACCGGGTCGTGGCGGACCTCAACGCTGCCCGCAGCCTGGCGGGCACGCTGCAGGCCGTCGTCGAGGGCGCGGTGCACGGACTCGGCTTCGACGCCGCCGCGGTCAGCCTGGTCCGGCCGGACGGCGACCTGGTGGTGGCGGCCGTCTGGGAGCTGGAGGAGAGCCCGATGGGCGGGCCCTCGGTGCTGCTCGGCCAGGTCGGCTCGCGGGAGTCCTGGGACCGGCTGCTCGGGGTCAGCGACCACTGGGGCACCCTGCGCTTCCTGCCGTACGACCGCGGCTGGGCCGTCGCCAGCGACATCCCGCGCTGGATCGGCGACGGACCGCTGCCCGTCTACGCCAACGACTGGCACCCCGCCGACGGACTGCTCGCCCCGATGTACAGCGCGGGCGGGGACCTGCTCGGCGTGCTCTCGGTGGACCGCCCGCGCAGCGGCAAGCGGCCCGGGGCGTGGACCCGCGAGGCCCTGGAGATGTTCTCGCTGCAGGCCTCCATCGCGATCGGCAACGCCCGGCTGCGGGCCGAGATGCAGCGCGCGCTGGCCCGGCTGGAGAAGGAGCAGCAGGCCCTGCGGGCCAGCGAGGAGAGCTTCCGGCAGGCCTTCGAGTACGCGCCCAGCGGGATGGCCATCACCGAACTCCACGGCGCCGGGCGCGGCCAGCTGACCAGGGTCAACGACGCGCTCTGTCGACTGCTCGGCCGCCCCCGCGCGGTGCTGCGCCAGCAGAGCTTCGCCGACCTCGTGCACCCCGAGGACCGGGCCCTGTTGGAACGCACCAGCGCCGAGAGCGGCCGGGCGGAGCTGAGGCTGTCCCGGAGGGACGGCGGCTACCAGTGGGTCTGCCTGCGCAACTCGATCGTGGCGGACGCGGCCGAGGGCCCGAGCTTCCTCCTCACCCACGTCGAGGACATCGAGGACCGCAAGCGCCACGAGCTCCAGCTCGCCCACCGGGCCAGCCACGACGCGCTCACCGGCCTGCCCAACGGCGCCGAGCTCAAGGCCCGGCTGGCCCGCCGGCTCTGCGCCGAGCCGCAGCCGGTCGGCGCCGCCCCCGCGCTGACCGCCGAGGTCGGCTACCCGCAGCCGTACGCCTACCCGGCCGACACCTACAGCGCGCACGCGGCGTACGAGGGCCTGGAGGGCGTGGACCCGTACCCGGGGCCGGTGCACGGCTACGGTGCGCTGGAGGGCGGGCCGGCGCCCGGGCTCGGCGCGGGGTACGGGGAGCACGTGCACGCCGTGGTGCCGGCCGAGTACGGGCCGAGCGGCGAGGCCTGGTCGGTGCCGTTCCGCTCCGGCCCGGCGGCCCCGGCCGACAAGGGGCTCGCGGTGCTCTTCTGCGACCTGGACGGCTTCAAGTCGATCAACGACCGGTTCGGCCACAACGCGGGCGACTCGGTGCTGGTCGAGGTCGCCCGGCGGCTGAGCGGGGCGGTCCGGGACGGCGACACGGTGGCCCGGCTGGGCGGCGACGAGTTCGTGGTGCTGGCCGACGGCATCGGCCGCGAGGAGGCCAAGGACCTGGCCCACCGGCTGCGCAACGCGATCATCCCGCCGATGCGGATCGACGGCCGGGCGATGCGGGTCGGGGTGAGCCTCGGGGTGGGCTGGGCCGGCTGCGGGATGAGCATCGAAGAGGTGCTGCACACCGCGGACGAGCGGATGTACGACGAGAAGCGGGCCCGGGGCGGGGCCGTGCGGGGCGCGCGCGGCGAGCGCTCGCACCGGCGCGCGGGCTGACGGCGGGGCTCGCGACAGTCCGAGGGGCTGTCGGGAGGGGGTGGGCGCCGGGCGCCCGGGAACGCGCAGGTTACCCACGGGTTGTCAAGGGTTCTTTTCCTGCTGTCAGGTACGGCAGGTAGGGTGCCCGGTACGACAGCGTCCATGATCTGCGCCGCCCGCGCGCGGCGCACACCGGATGGGGGAACAGACCACCGTGACGACCGCCGGCGACAACGGATTGCCCGAGGGCCAGGGGGGCGGTGCCCCACAGGACGACGACCCGTTCGGCTACCTCTACCGGCCGGCCGACGGCTCCACCGGGCAGCCGGCCGAGCCGCAGCAGGGGGTTCCCCGGACGTCGTACAGCCGCCCGATGGAGGTCGGCCGGGCGCAGTACGGTGCGCCGCGCGCCCAGCAGTCGCCGTACGGTCAGCCCGGCCCGGCGCAGCCGCCCTACGGCCAGCAGGGGACGCCCCCGCAGGGCCAGTACGGCCAGCCCGGTGTGCCGCCGCAGGCCGAGTACGGCGCGCCCGCCCAGCAGACCCGCTACGCCGAGCACTCCCGGCCGCAGCCGGGGGACGAGCGGCCGAGCAGCGGTCGGAGCAAGGGCGCCGTGATCGGTGCGGTCGCCGTGGTCGCGGCGATAGCGATCGGTGCCGGGATCGCGCTCTCCACCGGTGACCCGGACGGGGACAAGACCGCCAAGGGCGGCACCACCAGCGCCGCCCCGCCGGCGCCCAGCGGTGCCGCGACGCCGAGCGGGACCGGCTCGGTCTCGCCCTCGGCGAGCGCCACGGTCTCGGCCGGCCCGGCGACCGTGGACGCCGGCCAGCTGCAGGGGCAGAACGCGCCGTCCGGCAACGGCGTCAAGGGCGCCAAGTCCGCCGACGGCAGCTACCTGACGCTCCAGCAGGGCGGCACCGTCACCTGGAACGGCCAGATCGCCGCGGCCGGCACGTACAAGCTCACCGTGCACTACAACAACGCCGGCGGGGACGTGAAGGGCGCGGCCGCGGTCAACGGCAAGGACTGGCCGAACGGGCTGACGTACCGGAACTACTCGCCCGGCAAGGACCCGGCGTCGTCCTGGTACACCACCTGGATACTGCCGCAGTTCCAGGCCGGGGCGAACTCGGTCAGCTTCACGGTGCCCTCCGGGCCGATCCTGATCGACCAGATCACCGTCGAGCCGAGCAGCTGAGGCCCGGTCGAGAACGCGGACGGCCGCCCTCCCCCGCCGGGGG
>NZ_JBHWIV010000113.1:0-23534 GCF_042731675.1 Kitasatospora sp. NPDC059827
GGCCCGTACCGGTCGCCGGTACGGGCCCGCCCCTTTTCCGACCGCCCCGCGGCCCGCGCTACTTGACCCCGGCCTCCGCACAGGCCTGGGCGTACTGCGGGGTGCAGATGTCGGACGCCTTGTAGAGCCCGCCGTCGACGACCGTCGCCTCCACCTTCGCCTTGGTCACCACGATCGGGGTGAGCAGCAGCGAGGGGATCTTCAACCCGCCGCTGTCGGTGAGCGTCGCGGCGGTGGTGCTGATGTCCATGCCCTCGGCCAGCTGGACGGCGATGCTGCCCGCCGCGTCCGTCTCGGGCTTGTACGGCTTGTAGATGGTGTACGCCTGCTCGCCGGTGAGCACCCGGCGGACGGCGTCGATGGAGGCGTCCTGGCCGCCGACCGGCACGTTCTTGAGGCCCGCGGCCTTCAAGGCCTCGATGACGGCGGCGGCCATGCCGTCGTTCGCGGCGTAGACGGCCTGGATGCCGTTCTTCCCGAGGCTCTGGATGGCCTCGTTGGTCTTCGCGGTGGCCACGTCCGGCTTCCACTCGCCGGACTGCTCGTAGGCGATCTTGACCCGGCCGTCCAGCGCGAGGTGCGCGCCCGCCTTGAACTGCGCGGCGTTGGGGTCGGACTCGGCGCCGTCGATCATCACGACGTTGGCCGAGGAGGCCTTCGGGCCGAGCGCGTCGAGCAGGGACTGGCCCTGGAGCTGACCGGTCTGCTGGTTGTCGAAGGAGACGTACGCGGCGACCTTGCCCTGGGCCAGCCGGTCGTAGGCGACGACCTTGACGCCCTTGGCGTTGGCGGCGTCCACCCACGGTGCGGTGAGCTTGGCGTCGACCGGGTCGAGCAGGATGACCTTCACGCCCTTGGCGAGCAGGTCGTCGAACTGCTTCTTCTGGACGGTCGCGTCGCCGCCCGCGTTGGCGTAGCTCACCGTGCACTTGGTGCAGAGACCGGTCACCGTCTGCTGGATCAGGGGCTTGTCGAACGCGTCGTACCGGGTGGAGGACGCGCTCTCCGGCAGCAGCAGACCGATGCCCTCGCCCCCTCCGCCCCCGCCCGCCGCCGGCGCCTGTCCCGCCACCGTCTGGCCGCAGGCCGTGAGGGCGAGTGCGAGCGACACGGTGGTCGTGCCCGCGGCCGCGAGACGCATGGGTCTGATCATGATCGGTGGTGCCTCCTGTACTGCGCCGCAACCCTGCGGCAGGGGACGGAGTCAAGCGCCACCGGGCGAATGCGTCAATGCGGGAGGGATCGTTCGTTATGCCCCTGCTCGATTCGTTACGGGATGAACAGGACTTTCACAGTCCCTTGGGCATTTCGCGGGGGGGGGTGATCAGAACGGGGGTGCTCGAAACGCCGAGGTGGCGGAAACCCGGGGAAACGGGCTCCCGCCACGGCGTCGGCCCGGGCGTCAGCTGTTGATGCTGTAGCTGTCGCCGTAGACCTTCCACTTGAGCGGCGGGTTGAGGTCGAAGTTCTTGGCGTTGAGGAACACCGACTGCTCGGTGTCGACCCGGCTGGTGTCGGAGTGCGCGGCCTCCTTCTTCATGACCACCTTGCGGGCGTCCAGGAAGGCCTTGAGGTAGGTGGCCTCGTCGCCGCCCTGGGCGGGCGTCCTCGCCTTCTTCATCGCGGCCGCGCGGATGCCGCCGAAGCTGTCGGAGCTGCTGCCGGGGCCGTGCATCACGATGGCGTCGTAGTAGGCGAACTGGCCGAGCGCGCGCAGGCCGTCGGCCTTGGCCTGGTTGACGGCGGGGTTGAAGTACACCCGGTCGCGCTCGTCGTTCTGGGCCTGCTGGAAGGTCTGGTCCTTGGCGGCGGCGGCCCAGTCCTTGACGAAGGCGTCGCCGAGGCCGGAGTGCGAGGCGCTGCCGTTGACCTTCTTCAGCGCGGGCAGGTACTTGGCGAGGACGTTGCCGGGCTTGAGGTCGGTGTAGTGCTGGACCAGGTCCAGCATGTCGCCGGTGCCGGAACAGAAGCCGATGATGCCGGCGGTGTAGCCGCGGCCGTCACCGATGTCCTCGATGTACTTGTACTGGGCCTTCCAGTCCAGCGAGGAGTTCTCCGCACTGGACACCAGCTGCATCGCGATGTCCTTCTTGTGCGGGTCGTCGAGGCCGACGCCCTTGAGCTGGACGGAGGCCGCGGCCGCGGGGGCGGCCTGGGCGGCCGAGGCGGCCGCGACGGTGAGGGGCGCGGCCACCAGGGCGGCGGCGAGGGCTATGTGGAGGGCGCGACGGGGCTGGGGACGCATGGGACGCTCCGGTTCCTCGATGGGTTAGGAAAGCTTCCTAACGAGAAGGAAACGCCCGGAACCGTCGCCGCCGCAAGGGTTTTGACGAAAACACTTCAAACAATCAAGGGCGGCGCAGGTCAGACCGCCCGCCGCCGCACCCACCAGACCGCCGCCGCGCACAGCGCCACCGCGAGCAGGGTCGTCCAGCCGAACTCGATCCACTGGAACGGCCAGAACCGGTCCGCCGGTTGGTACACCTCGTGCATCGTGTACCCGCCGTCGTGCACCAGGGACTGGAGGTGGGCGTAGTCGCCGCCGAGGTTGTAGAAGTCCGCCTCGGAGAGCCGGTTCCCGGCCGGGTCCGAGTACCAGACGCTCAGCACCCAGCGGTCGTCCACCGCGAGGGACGTCATGGCGCGCACCGGCTCGTCCAACGGCGCCATGTAGTGCGAGCGCACGGCCACGGCGAGGAACGGCAGGGCGACCGAGGCCGCCAGACCGAGGCCCACCGCGAGCACGGTGCGGCGCAGCACCGCGCCGGCCAGCGCCGCGACCCCGAAGGCCACCAGCACCCGGCCGACCAGCACCGGCGACGCCTGCACGAAGAGGTCCGGGTGGAACTGTCCGCCCAGCAGCTCCAGCGGCGCGCTCCACCAGCGCAGCACCAGGCCGAACAGCGCCGCCACCACGGCCAGCACCCCGCCGCCCAGCACCAGGCCGCCCGCCGTCCAGCGGGTCCGCCCGGCCCCCTGGGTCCAGGCGAAGCGCACCGTGCCGTGCTCGAACTCCCGCGCCAGCAGCGGGCCGCCGAGGAAGGCACCGAACATGCCGCCCAGGACGTAGGACACGTTGCCGAGCATCGGCATGGTGTCGGCGTACTGGTGCAGGAACCGCTTGAACGTGGCCGCGCAGGCGGCGGTGGTCGGATCGCAGGAGCCCGCGCCGGTGCGGTCCAGGCCGCCGTGCAGGTACCAGCCGTGCAGCAGCAGGGCGAGGGAGACCACGCCCATCACCGCGAGCAGGGTCAGCAACGCGGGCCGGTGGCGCAGCCCGGCGGCCCGCAGCACGGCGGAGCGGGGCGGGGCGAGGGTGGTGGCGCTCACGACAGTACCTTCTGGTTCGTACGGACGGCCCCGCGCGGGCCGGGCAGCGCGGAGGCGGACGGCTCGCGCAGGTAGGCGAGCACCAACTCCTCCAGGCCGACGCGCTGTTGGCGCCAGCCGTCGGAGACCGGCGCGTCCGGGCCGCCGGTGCGCACCAGCAGGTGGGACTGGGCGCCGGCCCGGCGGTCGCGGACCACCGGCAGCCGCTCGGCGACCGCGTCCGCCTCGGCGGTGGGGCCGGTGAGCATCCGGTGGCCGCCGACCAGGTCGTCCACCTCCCCGGACACCTGGACCCGGCCGCCGGTCAGCACCACCAGGTAGTCGCAGCTCTGCTCCAGCTCGTTGACGGCGTGCGAGGAGAACAGCACCGACAGGCCGTCCTCGGCCACCGCGGTCAGCAGCACGGCCATGAAGTCGTGCCGGGCGAGCGGGTCGAGAGCGGCCAACGGCTCGTCCAGGAGCAGGAGTTCGGGCCGCTTGGCGAGGGCCAGGGCGAGCGAGACCTGCGCCTGCTGGCCGCCGGAGAGCCGGCCGTACTTGCGGTCCATCGGGATGCCGAGGCCGTCCAGGTGGGTGCGCGCCCGGGCGTCGTCCCAGCGCCGGTTGAGGTGGCGGCCCATCGCGAGCAGATCGCGCACGGGCAGGCCGGGGTAGAGCGCGGCGTTCTGGGCGACGAAGCCGATCCGGTCCAAGGCCCTCGGCGAGCCGGGGACTTGGTCGCCGAGGACGGTCATCGCGCCCTCGCTGGGCAGGGTCAGCCCGGCGGCCAGGCTGAGCAGGGTCGTCTTGCCGGCGCCGTTCGGGCCGACCAGTGCGACCACGTGCCCGGCCGGGACGGCCAGGTGGCAGTCCCGCAGCGCCCAGGAGCGGCGGTAGCGCTTGCCGATCCCGCCGCAGTCGATCACGGTGTCCGCGGCCGTCACGCCACCACCCCGTCCCGGCCCTCGCGCAGGTCGCGCAGCGCGTCCTCGAACACCGCGACCATCCCCCCTTCGTCCAGCCCGGCGGTCCGCGCCGAGCGCATCCAGTCCAGCAGCCCCCGCCGCAGCGCGGCCCGTTCGCGCAGCGGCACCACTCCGGCGGGCAGCCCGCGCACGAAGGTGCCCTGGCCGCGCCGTCCGACCGCCAGGCCGCGGTGCTCCAGCTCCCGGTAGGCCTTGAGCACGGTGTTGGGGTTGATCGCCAGCCCGGCGACCACCTCCCGCACCCGGGGCAGCTGGTCCCCCTCCGCCAACCAGCCCATCCGCAACGCCTGTTCGACCTGCTGCACGAGTTGCAGGTAGGTCGGGACACCGGAGGTCGGGTCCAGGCGGAACTCGATCGGAGAGGGCTGGTCAGCGCCTTTATCTAGTTCCATAGGTAAAGAGATAAACGATCGAATGACAGGCCGTCAACCCAAGGAACGGCAAAGGGCCCCGCCCGGACCGAAACGGTCCGGACGGGGCCCTGTCAGGCCCTGACGGCGGATCAGGCGCCGCGCAGCACCGCGCCGGTGCGGGTGACGGCCTCGGCGACCGCCGCCTCGCGGGCGGCGGTGGCCTCGTCGGCGGTCAGGGTGCGGTCGGCCGCGCGGAAGCGCAGCGCGTAGGCCAGCGACTTCTTGCCCTCGCCGACCTGCTCGCCGGTGAACACGTCGAACAGCCGGATGGCCTCCAGCAGTTCGCCCGCGCCCGAACGCAGCGCGGCCTCGACCTCGGCGGCCGGGACGGCGGTGTCGACGATCAGCGCGACGTCCTGGGTGGCCACCGGGAAGCCGGAGACCGCCGGGCCGTCGACCTTCGCCGGGCCGTCGGCCGTCAGCAGGTCGATGTCGAGCTCCATCGCCGCCGTACGGGCCGGCAGGCCCAACGACTTGACCACGCGCGGGTGCAGCTCACCCGCGTGACCGACCACCCGGTCGGTGCCGGCCACGACCAGCTCGGCACAGCGGCCCGGGTGCCAGGGCGCCAGCTGGCCCTGGCGGACGGTCAGCTCGACGCCGGCCGCGCGGGCCACCGTACGGGCCGCCTCGACGGCGTCCGCCCAGGAGGCCTGGTCGCCCTTGCCCCACCAGCCGGACGGCAGCCGCTCGCCCGCGAGGGCGACGGCGACCCGGCGCGGCTGCTCCGGCAGCGCGGCGTCCAGCTCGGCCAGCTCGGCGTCGCTCGGCCGGCGGTCGACGGCCGGGCGCGGGGCCACCGAGAGCTCGTCCTTCGGCAGGAACACGGTGCCGGTCTCGAAGACCGCCAGGTCGGTGTTGCCCCGGCCGATGTTGCGGCGCAGCGTGCCGAGCAGGCCCGGCAGCATCGTGGTGCGCAGCGACGGTTCCTCGTCGTTGAGCGGGTTGACCAGCTTGACCGTACGGCGGCGGCGGTCCTCCGGCTCCAGGCCGAGCGCCTCGAAGGCGGCCTCGCCGAGGAACGGGTAGTTGTTGACCTCGACATAGCCGGCCCCGGCCAGCGCCACGCCGATCCGGCGGTGCACCCGCTGGGCCTCGGTCAGGCCCTTGCCCGGCGGGACGTTCGGCATCCGGGCGGGGACGTTGTCGTAGCCCTCCAGCCGGATGACCTCCTCGGCGAGGTCGTACGGGTCGGTGAGGTCGGGCCGCCAGGTCGGCGGGGTGACCTCCAGGACGTCGGCGCCCGAGACCGAGCAGCCGATCTCCTGCAGCCGCCGGGTGACGCTCTCGCGGCCGTACACCGTCCCGGCGACCCGGTCCGGCAGGTCGGCGGCGATGGTGATGGTGCGCAGCGGGTGCGGGGCCGCGATGTCGGTGACCCCGGCCTCCGCGGTGCCGCCGGCGATCAGCACCAGCAGGTCGACGGCGCGCTGCGCGGCGGCGCGGGTGGCCTCCGGGTCGACGCCGCGCTCGAAGCGCTTGGACGCCTCGGAGGGCAGCTTGTGCCGCTTGGCGGTGCGGGCGACGGAGACCGGGTCGAAGTGCGCGGCCTCGATGATCACCTCGGTGGTGCCCGGGCCGGCGGCCGGGTCGAGGATCTCGGTGGAGGCGCCGCCCATGACCCCGGCCAGGCCGATCGGGCCGCTGGTGTCGCAGATCAGCAGGTCCTCGGCGGCGAGCTTGCGCTCGACCCCGTCGAGGGTGGTGAGGAGCTCGCCCTCGGCCGCCCGGCGGACCGTGATCGGACCGGCCACGCGCTGCTTGTCGTAGGCGTGCAGCGGCTGGCCGACCTCCAGCATCACGTAGTTGGTGATGTCGACGGTCAGCGAGATCGGGCGGATGCCCGCCTTCTGGAGGCGGCGCTGCAGCCAGATCGGGGACTTGGCGGTCGGGTCGACGCCGACGACCGTGCGGGCCACGAAGCGGTCGCAGCCGGCCGGGTCGTTGACCTTGACCAGGTAGCCGAAGGAGTTGGCCGGCGGCACGTCGAGCAGCGCCGGGTCGGCCAGCGGCAGCCCGTACGCGGCGGCGGCCTCCCGGGCCACACCGCGCATCGACAGGCAGTAGCCGCGGTCCGGGGTGACGGCGATGTCCAGCACATCGTCGACCAGCTGGAGCAGCTCGACGGCGTCCGTGCCGGGCTCGTACTCCGGCGGGAGCACGATGATGCCGTTGTGGTCGTCGCCCATGCCCAGCTCGCGGGCGGAGCAGATCATGCCGGCCGAGGTCTGGCCGTAGGTCTTGCGGGCCGCGATCGGGAACGGGCCGGGCAGCACGGCGCCGGGGAGCACGACGACGACCTTGTCGCCGACGGCGAAGTTGGTCGCGCCGCAGACGATCTCCTGCGGCTCACCGGTGCCGTTGGCGTCGCCGACGTTGACGAAGCAGTGCCGGATCGGCTTCTTGAAGCCGGACAGCTCCTCGATGGAGAGCACCTCGCCGACCACCAGCGGGCCCTTGAGGTCGGCGCCGATCTGCTCGACGGTCTCGACCTCCAGGCCGGCCCGGACCAGGCGCTCGGCCACGTCACGGCCGGTCTCGCCGGCCGGAAGGTCGACGTACTCGCGCAGCCAGGAAAGCGGGACGCGCATCAGATCTCCATCCCGAACGGGAGGGTGAAGCGCACGTCACCCTCGACCATGTCGCGCATGTCGGCGACGTTGTGACGATTCATCAGGATCCGCTCCAGGCCCAGGCCGAAGGCGAACCCGCTGTAGCGGTTCGGGTCCACGCCGCAGGCGACCAGCACCCGCGGGTTGACCACGCCGCAGCCGCCGAGCTCGATCCAGCCCTCGGAGGAGCAGGTGCGGCACGGGCGGTCCGGGTTGCCGACGCTCTCGCCGCGGCACACGAAGCACTGCAGGTCGATCTCGGCGCTCGGCTCGGTGAACGGGAAGTACGAGGGGCGCCAGCGCAGCTCCAGGCCGCCGCCGATCAGCTTCTCGACCAGTACCTCGATGGTGCCCTTGAGGTCGGCGAAGGTGATGCCCTCGTCGACGGCGAGGCCCTCGACCTGGCGGAACACCGGGGTGTGGGTGGCGTCCAGCTCGTCCGTCCGGTAGACCCGGCCGGGACAGACCACGTAGACCGGGGGCTCGCGGTCGAGCAGGGTGCGGGCCTGGACCGGGGAGGTCTGAGTGCGCAGCACCACGCCGGAGTCGGCGGAGCCGTCCGGGGCCTGCACGAAGAAGGTGTCCTGCATCGAGCGGGCCGGGTGGTCCGGGCCCAGGTTGAGGGCGTCGAAGTTCAGCCACTCGGCCTCGACCTCGGGGCCCTCCGCGACCTGGTAGCCCATCGCGACGAAGGTGTCCTCGATGCGCTCGGCCAGCGTGGTCAGCGGGTGCCGGGCGCCGCGCGGTGCGCGGTCGTACGGCAGCGTGACGTCCACCGCCTCCTCGACCAGCACGCGGGCGTCCCGCTCCGCCTCCAGCTCCGCCTGCCGCTTGGCCAGCGCCTGGTTGACGGCGCCGCGGGCCTGGCCGATCAGCTTGCCTGCGGCGGCCTTGGCGTGCGGCGGGAGGGCGCCGATCTCGCGGTTGGCGAGCGAGAGCGCGGAACGGTCGCCGGTGTGGGCGACCTTGGCCTGCTTCAGCTCGTCCAGGGAGCCGGCGGCGGCGAAGGCGGCGATCGCCTCGTCGCGCGCCTGCTCCACCACCTCGGGCTTGAGGGCCTCGACCTCGACCGGGTCGTACGACTTGTTGGGTGCCGACATCTCTATCTTCCCGTGCTCCTGCTCGTCCGTGCTCAGGTGTGTGGGCTCGCCTTCGCGTCACGCCCGGCGGGGCCGGGGCGCGGGCAGCCGTTCTCCGTGCTCACGGGGAGTGGTGTCCACGGCACAGCCGCACAGGGCGTTGCGCAACGCCAAAGGTCGAGTGTAGTCGCAGCGCGTAGCGCGACTGCCGTCAAGCCCGCCCGGGGCCGACCTCAGGGGCTGCTCAGAGCATGAAGTCGGGGATGCCGGCGGGCAGGATAAATCGGAACCTGGCCCCGCCGCCGGGGGCCCGGTCGACCCGGATCGAGCCGCCGTGGGCCTCCACGATGCCCTTGACGATGTAGAGCCCCAGGCCGGTGCCACCGCGCTTGGAGCCCCGCCAGAAGCGGGTGAAGACGCGCGGCATCGACTCCTCGGGGATGCCGCTTCCTTCGTCGCTCACGGTGACCGCGGTGCCTTCCACGATGCGGGGAGGGGTGCCGGAGCGCTCCCAGACGGGCGCCTCGACGACCTCCTTGGCCGGTGCCACCTCGATGGTGACAGTTCCCTCGCCGTGCCGCACCGCGTTTTCCAGCAGGTTCCCCAGCACCTGGTCGACCTTGTCCGGGTCCGCCCACAGCACGGTCAGCGGCTCGCTGATCCGGATGTCGAAGCGCTCCTCGGGGATCCCGGTGGCGACCTTGCGCTCGACGTGCCGGCGCACCGCGGCCGCCAGGTCGACGACCTGCTTGCGCAGCTCCAGCCGCCCGGCGTCGATCCGGGAGATGTCCAGCAGCTCGGCGATCAGCCGGGTGACCCGGTCCGCGTCGGCGTCCACCGTCTCCAGCATCAGCCGCTTCTGCCCGTCGGTGAACCGCTCCCACTTGGCCAGCAGCGTCGCCGTGAAGCCCTTGACGCTGGTCAGCGGGGAGCGCAGCTCGTGCGCGACGGTGGCGATCAGCTCGGCGTGGCTGCGCTCGGTGCGGCGCCGGGCCTCGGTCCCGCGCAGGGCGATCACCAGGCGCTCCAGCGGCCCCTGCGGCACCGCCCGGACGTACCGGGCGGAGACCAGCACCTCGCGGCCGCCGGGCAGCAGCAGGTTGCGCTCGGGCTGGCGGGTACGGATCGCCAGGCCGCCGTACGGGTCGGTCAGCTGCCACCAGCGGCGGCCGTCCAGGTCCTCCAGCGGCAGGACGTCCTCCAGCGCGCTGCCCAGCGCGGCGTCCGGGAGCACGCCGGTGAGCCGGGCCGCGGCCCGGTTGAAGCGAACCACCCGGCCCAGCGCGTCGGCGACCACCAGGCCGTCCGGCAGGTCGTCCGGGTCGAGCTCGGGTCCGCTGCCGACCATGGGTTGCCTCCCCGATTACCCACCGTGCCGTTCCCCCCACC
Source organism: Kitasatospora sp. NPDC059827 (assembly GCF_042731675.1). Lineage (NCBI taxonomy): Bacteria > Bacillati > Actinomycetota > Actinomycetes > Kitasatosporales > Streptomycetaceae > Kitasatospora > Kitasatospora sp. NPDC059827. The sequence continues at coordinate 9,789 of NZ_JBHWIV010000113.1, forward strand.
GAGGCAGACCCTAGCGCCTCCCAGGCCCCCGCAGTAGGGCTTGCAACGTGAGAACGCCGCGCGCCCGGGGCGGATCAGCCGTTCGAGCGGCAGCCGCCGGGCGACCGCTGGGCCCGGGCCGAGGCGTACAGGCAGACGGCCGCGGCGGTGGCCAGGTTGAGGCTCTCGGCGTGCCCGTGGATCGGGACGCGCACGACCTCGTCGGTGAGCGCGCGGGTCTCCTCCGGGAGCCCCCACGCCTCGTTGCCGAACACCCACGCGCCGGGCGCGCCCAGCGTGCCCTCGTCCAGCTCCCGGTCCAGGTCGCGCTCCCCCGCGCCGTCCGCGGCGAGCACCCGGATCCCGGCCGCGCGCAGCTGCCCGACCGCCTCCTCGACCGGCACGCCGACCGCCACCGGCAGGTGGAACAGGCTGCCGACGGAGGCCCGGACGGCCTTGGGGTTGTACAGGTCCACCGAGGCGTCGGTGAGCACCACGGCGTCCGCGCCGGCCGCGTCGGCGGTGCGCAGCACCGTCCCGGCGTTCCCGGGGTCGCGCACGTGGGCGAGGATCGCCACCAGCTTCGGCCGGGCCGCCAGGACCTCGGCGAACGGGGTGTCGATGAAGCGGCAGAGCGCCACGATCCCCTGCGGGGTCACCGTGTCGCAGATGTCGGCGATCACCTCGTCGGTGGCGGTCAGCACCGGCACCCCCTCGGCCAGGGCCGCCTCGACGATGTCCGCGTGCCGCTCGGCGGCCTCCAGGCCCACGTACACCTCGACCACGGCGTGCTCGTCCGTCCCCGGCAGCCGGCCGAACGCGACGGCCTCCCGGACGGCCTGCGGGCCCTCGGCCAGGAAGCGGCGCTCCTTGGTGCGCTGGTTCCGCTTGGCGAGCCGGCGGGCGGCGACGACGCGCGGCGAGCGCAGGGAGGTGAGCAGGGGGGTCTCGGTGGTCGACATGGTCTCGTTCTCTGGAGGCGCCGTCGGCTGACGGAGGCTGACGGAGGCTGGAGGTGGGGGGAACGCAGAACCGGACCCGCAGGAGAGCCTGCGGGTCCGGTCAGAGCTCAACCGATCTCGGAAGATCAGGCGGCGTCGGCGGCAGCCTTCGGGGCGTTCACGTCGGCCGGCAGCGCCTTCTGGGCGACCTCGACCAGGGAGGCGAACGCACCCGGGTCGTTGACGGCCAGGTCGGCCAGCATCTTGCGGTCGATCTCGACGCTGGCGGCCTTGAGGCCCTGCACGAAGCGGTTGTAGGTGATGCCGTTGGCACGGGCCGCAGCGTTGATGCGCTGGATCCACAGCTGACGGAAGTCGCCCTTGCGCTTCTTGCGGTCGTTGAAGTTGTAGACCAGCGAGTGGGTGACCTGCTCCTTGGCCTTGCGGTACAGGCGCGAGCGCTGGCCACGGTAGCCGCTGGCGCGCTCCAGGATGACCCGGCGCTTCTTGTGGGCGTTGACTGCCCGCTTGACGCGTGCCACTTGATTACTCCTTGGGTTGGACCACGGACTACTTCACGTGGTCCGTCATTCGAATGGGTCGGGAAGGATCAGCTGCCCCGCACACGGCTCGCACCGGGCGGGAGGGCGATCACTTGCCGAGAAGCTTCTTGATCTTCTTGGCGTCAGCGGGGGCCAGCTCGACGGTCCCGGCCAGCTTGCGGGTCAGCGTCGAGGGCTTGTGCTCCAGGAGGTGGCGGCGGCCGGCGCGCTCGCGCAGCACCTTGCCAGAGCCACTGATCTTGAAGCGCTTGCTGGCGCCACTGTGCGTCTTCTGCTTCGGCATTTCGCCGTATCTCCTCGTCAGTCCCGTCCACGCCCGCGCGACCTGCGCCGCGCGGGCGTGAACTGGATGGATCTGTGGTGACCGGGCGGGACGCCCCGTCACCCTGGGGGCCGAACCCGGACAGTGAGCCTTGCGGCTCAGGCGCCCTGGGAAGCGGCCGGCTGCTCGACCGGGGCCTCGGCCTCGGCGGCCGGCTCCTCGGCCGGGGCGTCCTGCGCCTCGGTCTCGGCGTCCTCGACCTCGGCGTCCTCGACCACCAGGTCATCGGCAACCAGGTCGTCGGCCAGCAGGTCATCGGCCAGCAGGTCGTCGTCGTCCGCGGCGGCGTCGGAGCCGGGGGTCCGGCCCAGTCGCTCGGCCTTGCGGGCGTCCGCGAGGGCGCGGGCCTCGGCCATCGCCTCGGTCTTCTTCTTGTGCGGGCCAAGAACCATGATCATGTTCCGGCCGTCCTGCTTCGGCGAGGACTCGACGAAGCCCAGGTCCTGGACGTCGTCGGCGAGCCGCTGCAGCAGACGGAAGCCCAGCTCGGGGCGGGACTGCTCACGACCACGGAACATGATCGTGATCTTGACCTTGTCGCCCTGCTTGAGGAACCGGACGACGTGACCCTTCTTGGTGTCATAGTCGTGCGGGTCGATCTTCGGCCGGAGCTTCATCTCCTTGATGACCGTGTGCGCCTGGTTCTTGCGCGCCTCACGGGCCTTCATGGCCGACTCGTACTTGAACTTGCCGTAGTCCATGAGCTTGCACACCGGCGGCCGGGCGGTCGCCGCGACCTCGACCAGGTCGAGGTCGTACTCCTGCGCGAGCTCCAGCGCCTTGGCAAGCGGCACGATGCCGACCTGCTCGCCGCTGGGACCGACGAGTCGCACCTCCGGAACGCGGATCCGGTCGTTGATGCGGGGCTCGGTGCTGATGGGGCCTCCTCGGTTGCACCTTCTGCGATGCGGCCGTCGGACGGCGGTCGCACGTAGTGGACTCGACCACTGGGCGGGGCTTCATTCGTGCTGCGCTGCCCGGTACCTCTCGGCACCGCGTGCACCGCGACACGAAAAAAGCCCCGCTCGGTACAAGCGGGGCTCCACACATCCGGGGGCGGCATCCGGTGAGGGACGCTGCGGGCGACTCGGCGCCTCGGCGCCCGTCGCGGACCGGGACCCGTCGACCGCGAGGCCGATCGGGTGGGAGACTTTCGCGGTTGCCCTCTCGGGCCTCCTGGGTGGAGCCTCCACTTGCTGGCCAGGTGCCCATGAGGGAGCCCGGCCGGTCAGTCTCGAAGCTTACAGCGTCGCGCTGTCGAACGCTATTCCGCCCCCGCTCCGCCGGACTCCGGCGCGGCGCACTGCCCTCCCGGCGCGTTCCGGCCCCCTTGTACGCTCCACCTGTACCCACACCGCACGACGGAACGAGCCCCCCTTGAGCAGCGAGCCCACCCAGACCCCCGGCACGGACGACGACGCGATCGGCTTCGACGACCTCACCCGCGACATCGCCGAGGTCCCGGCGGTCGAGGTGATCACCACCGTCGCGGTGCACCTGATGAGCGCGGCCGCGGTCAAGTGCGGTCTGGCCGAGGGCGGCGAGAAGGACAAGGACCTCGACGAGGCCCGCAAGCTGATCACCGCCCTCGCCGGGCTGGTCACCGCCGGCGCCCCGGAGATCAGCAACTTCCACGCGGCCCCGCTGCGCGACGGGCTGCGCTCGCTCCAGCTGGCCTTCCGCGAGGCCTCGCTGGTGCCGGACGCGCCGGGCACCGGGCCGGGCGAGAAGTTCACGGGGCCGGTGTACTCCTGAGCGGGATCACCCGAGCGAGACCACGAGGGGGCACCTACGCGATCGCGTAGGTGCCCCCTCGTGCGTCGGTGCCTAGCGCCGGTACAGCGGCTCCCCCGGCAGCTGGGCGCTCGCCGGCAGCACCGCGAGGTCCAGCCCCCGGTCCAGCCGCACCCGCAGCACCGGATCCCCGGCCACCGCCCGGCCGACCCGCTGCGCGGCCTCCTGCAGCCCCGCCTGGTCCAGCGCCTGGTCGAACACCACCGCGAGCACCCCGTCCGAGTCCTCCGCCGGCGCCAGCACCCCGCCGGTCACCTCGGGCTCGGCCGCCAGCAGCGCCCGGACCGCCTCCCGCACGTCCGGGTCCCGGACCGGCGGCAGGTACGGCCGGTTCTCCGCCAGTGCCCGCAGCCGGGCACCCGACAGCAGGAACGGCACCGGCCCGGCCGGGTCGATCACCAGGGTGTCGGCGCGCTCGGAGAAGGCGACCATCGCCGCCTGCGGGGCCGCGGTCGGCGCCGGGCGGGCGTCGGCCCGCCAGCGGGCCAGCGCCTCGAGTGACGTGAAGGCCGGCAGCGCGCGGCGCCCGTCCGGGGCCTCCAGCACCGGGACGGCCATGTCGCTGGACTTGTCGTGCTTGTGCCCGTGCTCGTCCACCTCGACCTCGCCCAGGACGGCCACGATCGGGACCATCAACCGGGTCGGGGTCAGCGCCGCCAGCACCTCGGGCTCCGCCGTACGGTCCTGCGACCAGCGGGCCAGCGCTGCCGTCAGGGCCGCGTCCGCCGTCCCGTCGTCGTCGGAGAAGCCGGGATTCGGGATGCTCTTGCCGACGAACGCCGGGTTGGAGAAGTCTTTGCGGTCCACCCCGCCGACCCTATGCCACCGGGCACCGCCGTCCGCATTTCCGTGCACGCGCCCCCTACCCACGGGTAGCGCGCTGTGGCACCCTGCGCCCATGCCCATCCTCGTTGCGCGCACCCCTGTCACGGACCGGCACCGCTACGACCGGGCCACCGCCCATCTGGACGGGCCGGTGGCCGTCGTGGACCTCGCCGCCTTCGACGCCAACGCCGCGGACCTGGTGCGCCGGGCGGGCGGCAAGCCGATCCGGGTCGCCAGCAAGTCCCTGCGCTGCCGGGCCCTGCTGGACCGGGCGTTGGCCGTGGACGGCTTCGCCGGGGTGATGAGCTTCACCCTGGACGAGTCGCTCTGGCTGGCCCGCACCGGCGTGCGCGACGTCCTGCTCGCGTACCCCTCCACCGACCGCGCGGGCTACGCCGAACTGACCGGCGACCAGGAGCTGGCCGAGCGGGTCACCGTCGTCCTGGACGACCCGGCCCAGCTGGACCTGATCGACAAGGCCCGCAGCGGCGACGCCGAGGTCCGGGTCTGCCTGGAACTGGACACCGCGCTGCACCTGTTCGGCGGCCGGGTCCGGGTGGGCGCCCGGCGCTCACCGCTGCGCACCCCGGAGGAGCTCGGCGCCTTCGCCGAACTCGTCCAGCGCCGGGCCGGGTTCCGGGTGGTCGGCCTGATGGCGTACGAGGGGCACGTCGCCGGGGTCGGGGACCGGGTGCCGGGGCGGCCGGTGCGCTCCCAGGTGGTCCGGCTGATGCAGAGCCGGGCCCGGACCGAACTGGCCGAGCGGCGCGCGGCCGTGGTGCGGCGGCTGCGGCAGGTCACCGAGCTGGAGTTCGTCAACGGCGGCGGCACCGGCAGCGTGGAGTCCACCGTCGCCGAGCGGGCCGTCACCGAGGTCGCCGCCGGCTCCGGGCTCTACCAGCCGCAGCTGTTCGACAACTACCGCGCCTTCCGGGGCCGCCCGGCCGCCCTGTTCGGCCAGCCCGTGGTGCGCCGCCCCGGCGTCGGGGTGGTCACGGTGCTCGGCGGCGGCTACCCGGCCTCCGGCCCGACCGGACCGGACCGCGCCCCCGTGCCGTACCTGCCGCCGGGCCTGCAGTACGACCCGATGGAGGGCGCCGGCGAGGTGCAGACCCCGCTGATCGGCCCGGCCGCCGACGACCTGCTGATCGGCGACCGGGTCTGGTTCCGGCACGCCAAGGCGGGCGAGCTGTGCGAGCGCTTCGCCGAACTGCACCTGATCGAGGGGGACCGGATCGTCCGGATCGTCCCCACGTACCGGGGCGAGGGGAAGGCGTTCCTCTGACGGTTCGTCCGGCTCTGCCCTACCGTGGTGGCGACACAGTGACCGACGAGGGAGCGTCATGGAAGCCGAGATCGCGGAGCTTGCTACGAGGGGCGCGACGGCGTTGGTCGGCCTGATGGTCACCGAGGCCTGGGCGCAGGTCAAGCCGCGCTTCGCCGCCCTGTTCGGACGGAACCGGGAGGAGGTGTCGCAGGAGCTGGACGAGATCCAGGAGGAGATCACCGAAGACCCGGAGGGCGGCGAGGGCCAGACCTCCCAGTGGCAGCGTCGGCTGCGGATCGCGCTGCGGAACAACCCCGATGCGGCCGCCGAACTCCAGGCGATCCTGGACGAGTTCGCCCCCAAGCTGCCCCAGCAGGAGGTCGGCTCGACGTACATCAACAACACGATCAGCGGCGGGACCCACAGCGGAACCACGATCATGACCGGCTTCTACAACGACGGGAAGCGCTGACCCTTTCCCCAGCCTTAAGCGGGCCCGATGGAACACCTAACCCCGGTGTCCCATCGGGCCTTTGCGCTGCTCGGGCGCCTACAGTCCGTCAATAACCGCATCACGCCGAGCTATTGCCTTATGGTCCAGACCAATCCTACGCTCTGGCCGGGGGTCCGCGATCCGGGCCGGCGGCCCCCGAACGGGCAGGCGTGTCCGCTCCCCCACACCCGCCCGGAACGACGGCCAAGGAGTCCCCACCCCATGTCCATCAAGCGAAGTGCCCTGTCCGTCGGCGTGGTCGGCGCCGCGGTCCTCGCGGTGGCCGCGACCACCGCCGGCACCGCCAGTGCCCACGGCACCATGACGGGCCCGGTCAGCCGGATCGCCGCCTGCTACGCCGAGGGCCCCGAGCACCCGGTGTCCCAGGTCTGCAAGGACCTCGTCGCCGCGAGCGGCACCCAGCCGCTGTACGACTGGAACGAGGTCAACATCGCCAACGCCAACGGCAACCACCAGGCGCTGATCCCGGACGGCAAGCTCTGCTCGGCCAACCGCGACAAGTACGCGGCCCTGGACTGGCCCCGCACCGACTGGCCGGCCACCCCGGTCAGCGCCGGCGGCTTCACCTTCCAGTTCCGCACCACCGCGCCGCACGTCGGCACCCAGACCGTCTACATCACCAAGCCGGGCTACGACCCGACCAAGCCGCTCAAGTGGTCGGACCTCGACCCGACGCCGGTGGCCCAGGTGCAGGTCGACCGCACCGCCACCAACGGGTACTACACCTACCCGGGCACCCTGCCGCAGCGCACCGGCCGCCAGCTGCTCTACATGATCTGGCAGCGCAGCGACAGCCCGGAGGCGTTCTACAGCTGCTCGGACGTCGACTTCGGCAAGTCCGGCACCGCCGCCGGGGCCCCGGCCGTCTCCTCGTTCGCCGCCCCGGCCGCGCCGAGCGACGCCCAGATCGCCGCCGACGCGCCCAAGTCCACGGTCGCCCACCACGGGCACGGCGGGGACCCGAACGCCCCGGCCGGCCAGCCCCTCCCGACCACCTCGGCGGCCGTGGGCGGCACCTCCGCCACCGGACCGCTGCTGCTCGCCGGTGCCGCCGCACTCGGGGTCGGCTGGGCGGGCATGGTGCTCCGGCGCCGTCGCGTCGAGGCTGTTCGACGCGACTCCTGAAGCCGGACGACGCGGGGCCGGGCCGGCCCACCCCCGTCCGGCCCGGTTCCGTGGCTCCACCGGCGCCCGCGCCGTGAGGTGAACGGCGACGGCCCGCCCGGGAGGGTTCCTCCCGGGCGGGCCGTCACGGTGTGAGGAGCGGGGGGCTCAGGTGGTGGCCGTACCGGAGACGTCCGGGCCGCCGTCCGGGCTGCTGCCGGACCCGGAGCCGCTGCCGGAGCCGCTACCGCTGCCGGAGCCGCCGCCCGCGCCGGGGCCGGAGCCCGGCAGGCCGGGCAGGCCCGGGATCTTGCCCTTGAAGTCGGTGATGCCCTTCACGATGGTGTCCATCACGCCGACGTCCGGTGCCTTGTCGGCGATGTCGAAGCCGAAGTGCACCGAGACCAGCGCCTTGCCGTCCGCGGTCGGGAAGACCACGGTCTGGACGTAGCCGCTGTTGCCCTTGGCGGCGTCCACCTTCCAGCGGACCAGGTAGCCGTCCTGGCCGTTGACCTTCACGGCCTCGGACTTGAGCTCCTGGTGGCCGGTGACATCGCCGTAGGAGTCCTTGACGGCCTTGTCGATGTCGGCCTTCGCCGCCGCCTGGGCGTCGGTGCCGCCGCCGCTGATCCGGCCGGTGTTCACCCCGCCGAGGGTGCAGCTGTCGGTGCCGTCCGGGCACTTGTAGGCGCCGACGGTCAGCGCGGCGTAGCCGTCGTTGGTGGTGCCCGCCTGCCAGCCGGAGGGGGTGGGCAGGGTGAGCCCGTTCACCAGGTCGATCGCCTTGTTGGCGCCCGGCCTGGACTTCCCGCTGCCGCTGCCGTTGCCGCCGCCACCGCCGGGGTTGCCGCTCCCGCCGTTCCCGCCGTTGCCGCCGTTGCCTCCGCCACCGTTCCCGCCGCCGTTGCCCCCGTTGGCGCCGTTGCCGCCGCCCCCGAAGCCGGGGAAGCCGAACGGTCCGTCGCCGTTCGGGGCCGGCTGGTTGCGGGCGGCGCTGCGCTGCGTCCGGCCGTCGTCGTGGCCGTCCATCGCCAGGTAGGTGATCCCCGAGCCGGCGCCCAGGCCGAGCACGGCGGCCACCACGGTGGCCACCACCAGCTTGGACGGCTTGCGGCGCGGCTTGCGCGGCAGCTCGCCGGGCCCGCCGGGCATCCCGTAGGCGGTGCCGAAGGGCGGCGGTTCCGGGTAGCGGACCGTCGGGCCGCTGTCCAGGACCTCGCCCTCCAGCACCCTGGGCTGTTCGGCCGTCTCCGGCCCCGGGGCCGCCGCGGCCGGGGACTCCGGCTGCGGGGCGTCCGAGGGTGCGGGCCGGGTGTCGGCCGTCCAGCCCTTGCCGTCCCACCAGCGCTGCGGTCTCGGGTCGCCGGCGTTCTTCGGGTCCGGGTACCACCCGGCGGGGATCTGCTCGCTCACAGAAAGAATCTAAAGGTAGCCGGATAAACGCGAAATCAGCGCAGCCGGGAATTCCGGAGGTTTTCGATGAGATTACGGTGAGAACCCCCCGGCTTGGGCGGGGCCGGGGGCGCGGCGCAGGAGCGCGGGCCGGGGGCACGGGCCTACAGCGGGGTGACGTACGCCCCGGAGATGCCGCCGTCCACCAGGAACTCGCTCGCGGTGATGAACGAGGAGTCGTCGCTGGCGAGGAAGGCCACCGCGGCCGCGATCTCCTCGGCCCGGGCGAACCGGCCGAGCGGGATGTGCACCAGTCGGCGGGCCGCCCGCTCCGGGTCCGCGGCGAACAGTTCGCGCAGCAGCGGGGTGTCCACCGGCCCGGGCGACAGCGCGTTGACCCGGATGCCCTCCCGGGCGAACTGCACGCCCAGCTCGCGGGACATCGCCAGCACGCCGCCCTTGGAGGCGGTGTAGGAGATCTGCGAGGTGGCCGCGCCCATCCGGGCCACGAAGCTGGCGGTGTTGATGATCGAGCCGCGCCCGTGCCGGCGCATGTACGGCAGTGCGGCCTTGCAACACAGGTAGACCGAGGTCAGGTTGACCTCCTGGACCTTGCGCCAGGCGTCCAGCCCGGTGGTCAGGATCGAGTCGTCCTCCGGCGGGGAGATGCCCGCGTTGTTGAACGCGACGTCCACGCTGCCGTAGGTCTCGTACGCCTCGTCGAACAGCGCCTCGACCATGGACGGGTCGGTGACGTCGGTGTGCACGAACAGCCCGCCGACCGCCTTGGCGGCCGCCCGTCCGCTCTCCTCGTCCAGGTCCGCGCAGACCACCCTGGCGCCCTCCGCGGCGAGCCGGCGGGCCGCGGCCAGGCCGATCCCGCTGCCCGCGCCGGTGACCACGGCGGTGCGGCCGACCAGGCGGCGGCAGACGATGGCATCCTGCTCGGTCATGTCCCGCCTCACATCCGTTCGAAGGAGCGGTAGCGCTCCCAGTCGGTGACGGTCCCGTCGTACGCGGCCTGCTCGACCCGGGCCATGTTCAGGTAGTGCTCGACCACGTCTCCCCCGAAGGCCGTCCGGGCCAGTTCGCTGCCCGCCCACAACTCGGCGGCCTCGCGCAGCGATCCGGGCACCCGGGCGTACTCCTCCACCCCGTAGGCGTTGCCCAGGCAGGGTGCGGGCAGGTCGAGCTTGCGCTGCAGGCCGTCCAGACCGGCCGCGATCATCCCGGCCACCGCGAGGTACGGGTTGACGTCGCCGCCGGGCACCCGGTTCTCCATCCGCAGGGCCGGGCCGTGGCCGACCACCCGGTAGGCGCAGGTGCGGTTGTCCCGGCCCCAGGCGACCGCGGTCGGGGCGAAGGAGCCCGGGCGGTAGCGCTTGTAGGAGTTGATGTTCGGCGCGTACAGCAGGCTGAACTCGCGCAGCGCGGCCAGCTGCCCGGCCAGGAAGTGCCGCATGGTGTCGGTCATCCGGCCGTCCCGGTCGGCGAAGGCGGGGGCGCCGACGGCGTCGCGCAGCGACAGGTGGATGTGGCAGCTGTTGCCCTCGCGCTCGTCGTACTTGGCCATGAAGGTGAGCGCGCAGCCCTGTTGGGCGGCGATCTCCTTGGCGCCGGTCTTGTAGACGCTGTGCTGGTCGCAGGTGGTGAGGGCGTCGGAGTAGCGGAACGCGATCTCGTGCTGGCCGAGGTTGCACTCGCCCTTGGCGGACTCGACGGTCAGCCCGGCGCCCGCCATCTCGTTGCGGATCCGGGCGAGCAGCGGCTCGACCCGGGCGGTGCCCAGCATCGAGTAGTCCACGTTGTAGAGGTTCGCCGGGGTGAGGCCGCGGTAGCCGCCCAGCCAGGCCTGCTCGTAGGTGTCGCGGAAGACCAGGAACTCCAGCTCTGTGCCGATGTCGACGCTCAGCCCGTACTCGGCGAGCCGGGCGAGCTGGCGGCGCAGCAGCTGGCGCGGGGCGGCGTCCACCGGGTGGCCGCCGTGCCGGGCCAGGTCGGCGGTGACCTGGGCGGTGCCGGGCTGCCAGGGCGTCAGCCGCAGGGTGCCGAGGTCGGGGCGCATCGCGAAGTCGCCGTAGCCGGTGGCCCACGAGGAGAAGGCGTAGCCGTCCACGGTGTTCAGGTCGACGTCCACGGCGAGCAGGTAGTCGCAGGCCTCGGCGCCGTTCTCCGCGACCTCGTCGAGGAAGAAGCGGGCGGCGAACCGTTTTCCCTGCAACCGGCCCTGCATGTCGGTGAAGGCGAGCGCGACGGTGTGCACCTCGCCCGCGTCCACCAGGACCCGAAGCTCGTCCAGGCTCAGTGGCGGCCGGGGCCGCGAACCCGCGGGGGCGTTCTCGGGCATGGCGTTCTCGGGCATGCCGAAACCCTCCTCCTCCACGATCACTCTTCGAGATCAAGCGGTCACAGCGAACCGTACGGCCTGCGGCTCACGGGGCGGAAGAGGGCGGACGGGTGTGGCGCGCCGAGGCGCGTGATTGGCGAGGTACCGGACGGTACGGGAGGAGAATGCGCGCCATGGATCGCAGGCCTTTCATCGGTGTCAGCACCTACCTGGTGGACGCGAGTTGGAGCGACTGGCGCGGCCGTCGCGTCGCCCTGGTGCCGGAGCGGTACACCGCCTACGTACAGGACTCCGGCGGGATCGCCGTCCTGCTCCCGCCCGACGCCCCCGAGCGCGCCCCCGAGGCCCTCGCCCGGCTCGACGCCCTCGTCATCGCCGGCGGACCGGACATCGACCCGGCGTACTACGGGGAACCCGCCCACCCGCTGACGGACGTCGACTCCCCGGAACGCGACGTCTGGGAGGTCGCCCTGCTGCGCGGCGCCCTGGCCGCGGGCATGCCGGTGCTGGGGATCTGCCGGGGCATGCAGGTGCTGAACGTGGTCTGCGGCGGGACGCTGGTGCAGCACCTCCCGGACGTCCTCGACGTGGACGTCCACGCGGGCACACCGGGGTGCTACGGCGCCCACCTGGTCCGCCCGGTGCCCGGCACGCTGGTCGGCGGCCTGCTCCCGGAGACCGAGCTGGAGGTGCCCACCTTCCACCACCAGGCCGTCGACCGCCTCGGCACCGGCCTGCGCGTCAGCGCCCTCGCCCCGGACGGCACGGTGGAGGCCGTCGAGGGCCCCGGCTTCACCATCGGCGTCCAGTGGCACCCCGAACAGGGCACCGACCTCCGCCTCATGCAGGCCCTCGTCCGCGCCGCCACCGCAGCTTCGCTGGACGCGGCCACCCTCGCCTGAAAGTGCGATAACCACCCTTGTCTTGAAAGACAATTGACCGGGCAAGGGCCGTGTTACGTTGCGCACCCGAACCACAAACAGTTGACCCCGGCAGCGCGCCAACGCTCCGGGGTCCGGCACCAGGAGTCGAAATCTCCCGATGCGAGTACATCGTACCCACCACGCACGTCACTTCACCGTGTTGCCCAACTCCATGTTGCAGTACAGAAGGTTGAGCTACACCGCCCGAGGCCTCCTCGCCGACCTCCTCTCCCGCCCCGACGGCTGGCACGAGGACGGACGGCACATGGCCGACACCAGCCCCCAGGGGCGCGGCGCGATCCGCAAGGCCCTCAAAGAACTCACCGACGCCGGCTACTACCGCGTCGAACTGGTCCGGCTGCCCGACGGCACCGTCCGCACCGAGAACCACGTCTACGACACCCCGTGGCCGAGCACACCGGCTGCCACCCGTCCGGCACCCGGTGAACCGGCCATCGGCCGCGCAGACCGCCCCGTAGTAAAGGAACCGGAGCAAGCAACCACCCTCCCCCCGCCTCTCCGCGAGGCGGTGGCCACCCTGTTCCGGGTGATCCGCCCCGAACCCCGCCTGCGGCTGGGTCAATCCGAGGCCGAGCAGCTGGCGCCCCTGGTCGCCCAGTGGCTCCAACGCGGCAGCACCCCGGCTGACCTGGCCCGAGCCCTCCTCCCGGGCCTGCCCACCCCCATCCACTCGGCACCAGCCGTACTCGGCTACCGCCTCCGCCACAAACTCCCGCCACCCCGAACCCCGGAAAGCCCTCCCACTCCCCGCTACGCCGAGTGCAACGAGTGCCGCGACCCCGTCCCCCGGCCCGGCGTCTGCCACGCCTGCGCCGGCCCCGCACAACGCCCCACCGCTCGTGGCTGCGCGACCTCCGTAACCACCAGAGGCGCCACCCGCGCCCGCTCCGCCCTCCTGGCCTCTCAGGCGTCCAGGGCGCAGACGAAGCCGAGATCGATCAGCCCCTCACTCCGGCACAGCCGGTCGGACGGGCCACCGACGGTGGTCTGCAGCAGCTGGTAGTCGGCACCGTTCTCCTGGCCCCAGTGCATCGCGGCGCGCCACAACAGGCGCCCGAGGCCGAGGCCCCGGCACTCGGGCAGGACTCCGAAGTACTGCGGCAGGAGCCTGACTTGACCGATCGGGTCGGACATCGTCTCCATCGGACCGATCGCCCCGACCACCCGACAATCGCGCACCGCGACCAGGACCGGGCCGACGGTGTCGAGCCTGGAGTTCAGGAAGGCGAACCCCTCGTCGGCGAGATTCGCCGAGAAGTCGTCGAAGGTGCCCGCCACCCCTGCGGCCGCCTCGGACAGGACCCCGATCCCGTCCACGACGGGAGCGGGACGGTCGAAGCTCCTGAGCTGGACCCGGGTACACGCGGCAGAGGCGTTCGGGCCGTCTTGGAACCACACGACGCGGGCCTTCCCGGCTCCGTGGACGGCGGCAAGCTTGGCGGCCGCCTCCTGGGCTTCGAACAGGTGTCCCCAGGGCCCGTAGAGGTGAACGCGTAGGACTCCACGGTCGGTGAGGGTCGGGATCAGGGTTCGTTCCCGGTCCTGGACGATGTCGTCCACCACGACCCACTCGCCCTTGCGATCGGACCATCGCCGGTCCTTGTCGTGCGGCAGGAACTCCCCGGCGCCGGCGACCGCGAACACGTCCTCCATCAGCTCCGGACTTACTGATCGTTTCAGAATGACTTTCGAAGGCGCCGGAGGCAGATGATGCTGCAGGCGAGGTCGAGTAGTCCCTGGTGGAGATCGGCGCG
>NZ_JBHWIV010000114.1:0-22661 GCF_042731675.1 Kitasatospora sp. NPDC059827
AAGCTAAGCCTCACAGCGCCGATGGTACTGCAGGGGGGACCCTGTGGGAGAGTAGGACGCCGCCGAACAATCATTCAGAGAAGGCCCACCCGGGTGACCGGGTGGGCCTTTTCGCATTTCCGGGCCATTCCAAGGACCATCGACTCAAAGGATCATCGGCCCGGTCCGGTGTTGCTCCTACCACCACCAGGTGGTCCTAGGTCTACCCCGGAACTGGGGTGCCATGGCCAGTGTCCGGAGCGGGTCGTTCGTGAACACTGATGAAGGACGATCGGTACCGGCATCAGGAGTTTGCGTGACCACAGACACTCGTACGAGCGGCACGTCCGTCCGTGCGCAGACCCAGGTGGCCTTCCAGGCCGGCGGCCAGGGCCTGGCCCGGCTGGCCCAGGTGGTGCTGGGTGCCGTGCCGGGGTTCGTGCTGCCGGTGGGGGCGGCCGTCGTCGCGGGGGTGGTGACGGCGCAGGTCATGGAGTTCTACTACCCGGCGGCCCTGATGGCGCTCGCGGCTGCGGCGGTCGCGGGCTCCGCGGTGGCGGCCGCCTGCATCCGCCCGACGGCCGACCGGACGCGGCGGATGCTGGAGCGCTGGTACGGCATCCGGCTTCCCGCGGTCTACCAGCCCTTGCCGAAGCTGGAGTTGGACGACCGGGGGCACTGGTGGACGGGGTACTCGTACCACCGCTCGCAGACGGTCGCGAAGTACGCGCAGCTGGTCCACTGGGGCCTGCGGGACCGCACCACCCGGGCCGAGATGCTCTGGCTGGTCGTGAACCCGGCCCTGGCCGTGCTGCTGGGCGGCGCGGTGGTCCTCCTGCTGGTGCTGGGGGCGGCGTTCGCGTTGGGCGGCGCGGTGCCGGCGGACGGCTTCGGCCCGTTCAGCTCGCGGATGACGCGGGTCACGCTGAGCCTGCTGATCGGGGCCGGCATGGTCCTGATCGGGATACTCCTCGCCCCGTACGCGGTGCGGGGGTACGTGGAGGCGGCCCGCCGGGTGCTGGACCAGGACGGCCGGGCGTCGCACGCCCAGCTGACCAAGCGGGTGGCCCAGTTGACCGAGACCCGGGCCGACGCGGCGGGCAGCCAGGCGGCGGAGCTGCGGCGGATCGAGCGGGATCTCCACGACGGCGCGCAGGCGCGGCTGGTCGCGATCGGGATGACGCTGGGCACCATCGAGCACCTGATGGAGACGGACCAGGCGGCCGCGCGGGAGCTCCTCTCCGAAGCGCGGCAGTCCTCGGCCCGGGCGCTGCAGGAGTTGCGCGACCTGGTCCGCGGTATCCATCCGCCGGTGCTCGCCGAGCGCGGACTCGGCGACGCCGTCCGGGCCCTGGCGCTGGACAGCGCGTTGCCGACCGAGGTGTTCGTGAGCCTGCCGGACCGGCTGCCGGCTCCGGTCGAGGCGGCGGTCTATTTCAGCGTCAGCGAGCTGCTGGCCAATGCGGCCAAGCACTCGGAGGCCGAGCAGGTGTGGGTGGACATCCTCTACCGGGCCGGGATCCTCCGGGTCACGGTGACGGACGACGGCGTGGGTGTGGCGGATCCCTCGCGGGGTACGGGCCTGCGCGGGATCGAGCGTCGATTGGGTACCTTCGACGGTGTCCTCGCCATCGACAGCACGTCCGGCGGTCCCACCACCATCACCTTGGAGTTGCCGTGCGAGTTGTCCTCGCCGAGGACCTCTACCTCCTCCGCGAAGGCCTGATCCGTCTACTGGAAGCGCACGGCTTCACCATCGCGGCGGCCGTGGAGACCGGCCCCGAGCTGCTGGAGGCGCTGCTGACCCACCGCCCGGACGTGGCGGTGGTGGACGTGCGGCTGCCCCCGACGCTCACCGACGAGGGGCTCCAGGCCGCGCTCAAGGCGCGCCAGGAGATCCGGGGCCTGCCGGTGCTCGTGCTCTCCCAGCACGTCCAGCAGCTCTACGCGCGGGAGTTGCTGGCCGACGGCACGGGCGGGGTGGGCTACCTGTTGAAGGACCGGGTGTTCAACGCGGGGCAGTTCATCGACGCGGTCCGCCGGGTGGCGGCGGGCGGGACGGCGATGGACCCGGACGTGATCGCCAAGCTGATGCAGACCACCTCGCGCCGCCCGGGGCCGCTGCTCGGGCTGTCCCCGCGCGAGCGCGAGGTGCTGGAGCTGATGGCCGAGGGCTGCTCCAACTCGGCGATCGCCGCACGCCTCTCGGTGAGCGACGGAGCGGTGGCCAAGCACATCGCCAACATCTTCAGCAAGCTCGGGCTCGCCCCCGACGAGGACGCCAACCGCCGGGTGATGGCCGTCCTGGCCTACCTCAACGGCACGGCGGGGCAGAGCCGCTGACGGCCCGACCGGTGCCGGCGCCCCGGGCGCGGTGGGTACTGTGACACCCCAGGCTGCGGAAACGCTGAAACACCCGTACGAGTAAACTCCGGTGGGCCGAGCCCGGACGCCGTTCAGCCGTCCGGCGGCCCGACTGGCGGGAACCGGCAGCCGATGCGCGTACGGCAGCAGCCGACATCCAGGGGTTGATAGACGTAATGGCACGCCCAACGCTCACCAAGGCCCATCGCGGCCTGCTCGGCCTGGTCGCGGCCGGGGCCTGCATCATCTCGGGCATCGGGTTCGCGGGCTCGTACAACGCGGTGCGCGAGCTGGCCCTGGAGAAGGGCTTCGGTGCCTTCTCCTACGCCTTCCCGATCGGCGTGGACGCGGGCATCGTGGTGCTCCTCGCCCTCGACCTGGTGCTGACCTGGCTGCGGATCCCCTTCCCGATGCTGCGGCAGACCGCCTGGCTGCTGACCGTCGCCACCATCGCCTTCAACGCGGCGGCCTCCTGGGGCGACCCGCTCGGCATGGGGATGCACGCCGTCATCCCGGTGCTGTTCGTCGTCGTGGTCGAGGCCTCCCGGCACGCGGTCGGCCGGATCGCGGCGATCACCGCGGACCGGCACATGGAGTCGGTCCGGGTGATGCGCTGGATACTCTCCCCGGTGCCGACCTTCCGGCTCTGGCGGCGGATGAAGCTCTGGGAGCTCCGCTCCTACGAGGAGGTCATCCGGCTGGAGCAGAACCGGCTGGTCTACCGGGCGCAGCTGCGCTTCCGCTACGGCCGCGGCTGGCGCCGCTCGGCGCCGATCCAGGCGCTGCTGCCGCTCAAGCTCGCCAAGTTCGGCGTCCCGCTGGACCCGTCGCTGCTCGACCGGCTGGACGAGGAGGGCCGCGAGCGCGAGGCCAAGGTCGCCCTGGGGGAGCAGCCGTCCCAGGAGCTCGGGGCCCAGCCCCAGCAGGCCCGGGCCGCGGCGATCGCCGCCCCGGTCCCGGTCCCGGCCGGAGCCCAGCAGCACCAGGCCGCACCGACGGCACCGGCCGAACCAGCGGCGCAGGCCGCACCGGCGACCCCGGCCGACCAGCCGCAGTCCCAGCCTCAGCCTCAGCCCGAGGCCCACGCAGCCGCGGCCCCGATCGCGCCGGAGGTCGCCGCACCGATGCTGGCGAGGCTGCACGCCGTCCGGCTGCGTGCCGCCCAGGAGCCGGAGGCGGAGGAGGCCGTCGCCCCGCAGTCGCGCGGCGAGGAGCTGAACGTCTGGACCGAGCGCCCGGTCCGCACCACCGGCCACTCGGTCGACGCCGCCCCGGGCGGTCGGGTGCCGGGCCAGGCCTCCCCGTGGTTCAAGCCCCCGCGCCCGGCCGCCGAGGAGCCCGCTGCCGGGCCCCGGCCGCAGGGCCAGCAGCAGGCCGCCGCCCAGCCCGGCACCGAGCCGACCGTCGAGCCGGCGGTCGAGCCGCAGCACCGTCAGCCGGCCGCCCAGGCCGAGCACCACGCCCGGCCCGAGCAGGCCGCGCCGGCCGAGGAGCCCGCTCAAGGCGTCCCCACCGAAGCCGACCTGGCACCCGTGCAACTGGACGAGGACATCGCCTACGACGGCCTGGTCTCCTACATGGACAGCTACGGCCACCAGCCCGACCCGCCGCGCCTCGCCGCCTGGCTGACCACCGAGTACGGGGTCACCGGCAAGGGGCCGGACGGAGCGGTCCACCCCAAGGAGGTCGCCGAGCTCTACCCGCTGCTGCGCGACCGCTACCTGGCCGCCGGGAGGGACTGAGTCCGCGCGGCCGCCGCGCCGACGCCCCGCGTCCACCGCTCGGTCGGCCATTGACGCCCGACCCGGCCGGAGTTACCTTCGCCTCAACAAATTGTTGAAGCGCTGGTTCGGCATGGAGGAGTGCGGATGTCGCAGGTCGAGGTCGACGGAACCGGACCGACGGGCGGGGCCTCCTTCTCCGCCGCCGCCCGCGCCGCCGTGGAGGCGTTGCTCGCCCCCGTGGACGCCGACCTGGCGCGCCGCTACCCGGGCGAGACCGGCACCCGGCAGCCGGTGCACACCGTCTACGTCCCCGCCGACGCCTTCCGCACCGACACCGTACGGGAGTGGGGCCGCCAGGCCCTGGAGGCCTTCGACACCCACGCCGGCACCCCCGCCGAGCTCGCCCGCGCCCTCGGCGTCGCCGACGACGCCCTGCTCGCCGACGTGCACGCCCGGGTCCGCGCCAAGCTGGAGCGCGAGCCGGTCGAGGACCTGCGGATCGACTTCGAGGACGGCTACGGGCCCCGCCCCGACGCCGAGGAGGACGCCGCCGCCGTCCGGGCCGCCGAACTGGTCGCCGCCGCCGTGGCCGGGGGCAGCGCGCCGCCCTACGTCGGCATCCGGATCAAGTGCATGGAGGCGCCCGTCCGGGCCCGCGGCATCCGCACCCTGGAGCTCTTCCTCGCCACCCTGCTGGCGAACGGCGCCCTGCCTGACGGCCTGGTGCTCACCCTGCCCAAGGTGACCTACGCCGAGCAGGTCACCGCGCTGGTCCGGCTGCTGGAGGACTTCGAGCGCCGGGCCGGGCTGCCCGCCGGCCGGATCGGCTTCGAGATCCAGATCGAGACCACCCAGGCGATCCTCGGCCCGGACGGCCGGGCCACCGTCGCCCGGATGATCGAGGCCGCCGAGGGCCGCGCCACCGGACTGCACTACGGCACCTTCGACTACAGCGCCTCCTGCGGCGTCAGTGCGGCCCACCAGAGCATGGACCACCCGGTCGCCGACCACGCCAAGGCGGTCATGCAGGTGGCCGCGGCCGGTACCGGCGTCCGGCTCTCCGACGGCTCGACCAACGTGATCCCCACCGGCACGACCGAGCAGGTGCACGCCGCCTGGAAGCTCCACCACGACCTGGTCCGCCGCTCGCTCGCCCGCGCCTACTACCAGGGCTGGGACATGCACCCGGCGCACCTGCCGACCCGCTACGTCGCGGTGTACTCCTTCTACCGGGAGGGCCTGGCGGCCGCCGCCGCCCGGCTCGCCGCGTACGTCGCCAAGGCGGGCGGCGACGTGATGGACGAGCCGGCCACCGCCCGGGCGCTCAGCGGCTACCTGCTGCGCGGCCTGGACTGCGGCGCTGTCGACCCGGCCGAGGTCACCGCGCTGACCGGTTTGGACCGAGCGCAGCTGGACGCCCTGGCCGGCCGCTGACCCCCAGGCCCGGGCCCCAGCACCGGGCCCGAGCCCAGGCCCGAGCCCGAGCCCGGCCCCGCCGGCCCCGGCCGTGCGCCAACTAGGCTGGCGGTGCCGCCCCGGACCCCCGGTGCGCGCACCGCCAGCCGTCGCCGTTCCCGGGAGAACCACCGCGCCATGTCCGCCACGCCGGAACCGACCGCCAGGCCGTACCTCACCATCCGGCGGGCCGGCAGCCACGAGACCGAGATCAAGAAGTCCCGCTTCATCTGCCACCTCGCCCGGGTCTCCGACGAGGACGAGGCGCAGGCCTTCATCGCGGGCGTGCGCAAGCAGTACTGGGACGCCCGGCACAACTGCACCGCCTTCGTGGTCGGCGAGGAGCAGCGCCGCGAGCGCTCCAGCGACGACGGCGAGCCCGGCGGCACGGCCGGGGTGCCGATGCTGGAGGTGCTGCGCCGACGCGGCCTGACCGACACCGTCGCCGTGGTGACCAGGTACTTCGGCGGGATCAAGCTCGGCGCGGGCGGCCTGGTGCGGGCGTACGGGAACGCGGTGTCGGCGGCGGTCGACGAGGTCGGACTGCTGGAGCGGCGCCCGGTCGCCCTGCTCGCGGTGACGGCGGACCACGTGCGCGCCGGGCGGGTGGAGAACGACCTGCGGGCCGCCGGGTACGCGGTGAGCGACCTCGCCTACGAGGCGGCCGGGGTGCGGATCGAGGTGGGCGTGCCGGAGCCGGAGGTGGCCGGGTTCCACACCTGGCTGGCCGAGGCGACCGGCGGCACCGCGGTCGCCGTGCCGGCCGGGCGCACCCACGTCGAGGTGCCGGTCTGAGCCGCGCGCTCCGCCCGCCCGGCGGCGGGCCGGAGCCCCGGGGTCGAACCCGTGGTAGCGATCGCCCACCACCCCGCGCCGCCGCGCCGGCCGGTGGCCGGACCGGTGCCCGAGCCCGCCGGGAGGCGTCGCTCCCCGTAGCCGAAGGCTCGCGCCACGCGGAAGACGGCTTGAACAGATTCACTCGAACGTAGTCTCGTGGCCCGGAGTTGGAACTTCCGCTCCGGGCCGTGGCGTTTCCTGGGCAAGGTTCCGGCCGAACCGGATGAAAACCGTCGATGGAGGACAACAGACCCCACCCCGCACCACGGAGGTATGCGCATGACCTCAGACCGCTCGCCGTCGCCCGCCGGTGCCGACCTACCCGGCCCCCGCGGCCCCGCGACGCCCTACCGGATGACCGTCACCACCGCCCTTCCGCACGCCGAGGCCATCGCCCTGGCCGACGCCCAGCTCGCCTCCTGGTTGAAGCAGGAGGGCTGCGAGGAGCCCCCGCCCACCCCCGGCTCCGCGCTCGGCGCACCCCCCGCCGCCGAACGCCTGCGCCTGGGCGAGCGCGTCCTGCTGGACCGCGACCAGGGACCGCTGCGCGGCGGCCCTGGCGCCGGCCGCTACGACCGCCGCCGACTGCGCACCCCGGCCCCGCACGGCACCCGGCAGCTCACCCTCACCGTGGCCACCGACCCCGGCGGCCCCACCTGGGTCCGGCTGGAGGCCGAGACCCACAGCACCGGCAGCGGTGTGCGCACCCCCTGCCGGGTGCCGGTGCCCGAGCTCGCCCGCACCCTCCTCCCGCTGCTCGACGCCGCCGACGGCCCGGCCGCCGTCCACTCCGCCCCCCGGGTGATCACGGCCGACGAGGTCGACGACCTGATCGACGAGCTGTGCGACCCGGAGCGCCGGCTGCCCACGGTGGTCGCCAGCGTGCCGGTGAACCTCCCGGTCGAGCACTGGGTCGAGGAGGTGGTCCGCCCGCTCTGCCGCCAGCTGCCCGGCCTCGCCACCGCCTACGTGCTGGACCCGGGCGCCCGCACCGGGTTCAACGTCGCGCTGGAGTACCACAGCGTGTACGGCGGCGCCGTGCGCACCTACCTGCCCGAGGTGGACCCGGCCTCCCGGCAGGACGGCGCCCGACATCCGGTGCTCGCCCGGGGCCGAATAGAACAGGACCTCCGCCGCGCTGCCGGGCTGCTCGCCCGCGAGCCCCGCCGCCTGGCCGCCGACCAGCCGCTCCCGCCGCCGCTGGCCGCCGTCCCGGTGTTGCGCGTCCCGCCCCCGCAGCTGCGCCCGGCCGCCGGACCCCCCGTAGGCCCCCCCGCCGAACCGGCCGCGCTCGCCCGCGAGGAGCAGCAGGACCGCGCCGAGCAGCGGGCCAGGGCCGACGAGCTGGAGCGGGTCCGGCACACCCTCCGTCTGGAGCGCCGCGACCGCGCCCAGTCCCGGGACGGCCACGAGGGCCGCCTGCGCACCGGCGCCCGGAGCGCCCTGAGCGGGCGTCACTGCACCGGGCCCACCGCCCTGCCCGGCGCCGCGCCCAGCACCTCGGGCACCGGTCCGACCGTCGTCGGCCGGCTCGCCGCCCAGCCCGGCGGGTGGCCGGACAAGCCCGAGACCTTCACCGAACTCCTCGCCAGGCTGGGCGAGTTCTCCCTGCTCACCTTCACCGGCGACCAGAAGAACGCGCTCGCCCTGGACGGCCTCCAGTGCGCCGGCGCCGGCTGGGCCCGGCTCGCCTGGGACGGGCTGACGGCCCTCCAGGAGTACGCCGAGGCGGCCGTGCGCGGCGCGGCCGGCGGGGACTTCAAGCAGTGGTGCGAGCGCACCCCGGACGGCTGCCACCGCTTCCCGCCCCGCAAGGCCGTGCGCGGGGAGTCCCGGACGGTGTTCAGCCACACCAAGTGGAAGCGCGAACGGATGCTGCCGGTGCCGGAATGCGTCGACGCCTCCCGGCGCGCGTTCATGGGCGCGCACCTGCGGATCGGCGGCGGTCGCACCGCACCCCGGCTGCACTACCTGGACGACTGCTCCGGCAGTGGCCGGATCTACGTGGGTTACATCGGCCTGCACCTCACCAACA
The DNA here is from genome assembly GCF_042731675.1 of Kitasatospora sp. NPDC059827. Classification (NCBI taxonomy): domain Bacteria; kingdom Bacillati; phylum Actinomycetota; class Actinomycetes; order Kitasatosporales; family Streptomycetaceae; genus Kitasatospora; species Kitasatospora sp. NPDC059827. The sequence continues at coordinate 8,395 of NZ_JBHWIV010000114.1, forward strand.
CCCGGACCAACTGACGGGCTCGGCTGACCGCTGCGCCCGTTCGGTGGACAATGTCCGGCAGGGGCGGGGCTGCGGTTGGTCCGCCGCCCGGGGCAGGCGCCGGACGAGCATGGGGGAACGACGACCGATGCAGTACTCAGCAGACGGCCAGTCCGACGGCACCGCCACCGTCCAGTTCCCCCAACCGGGCTTCCTCGCCTCGGTGTTCCGCGACCTCGGCGCCGACGAGGACCCGGAGGCGGACGGTGCCGCAGGCCCCCCGGCCCCGGGCCGCCCCGATCAGGGGGCGGCCGGGACCGGCCCGTCCGCCCCGGCACCCGCCGGGCCCGCCACCACCGATCCGGCCTCCACCGGCCCCGGCCCGTCCGGCCCCGGCCCCTCCACTCCGGGCGCCGCCGACCCCGACGAGGCCGTCGCGGCGCACGCCCGGGCCGCCGCCCTCACCCACCACCGCACGCTCACCGTCCGGGCCGAGCACGACCGGCTGGCCGACCTGCTGCGGCGGGCCGCCCTGCCCGTCTCGGCGATGGACTTCGAGAGCCAGCTGCGCCACTACGAGCCCCGCCCCTACCCGACCGACGGCCCGGCCGTCGTCGAAGGCGCCGAGCCCCGCTGGGAGGACTTCGCGCCCGCCGAACCGGCCGCCGCCGACCCCGAGAGCGGCCCGTCCCGGCGACTGCTGGACTCCGGCTACCAGCGCGAACTCGCCCAGGCCCGGCTGACCCACCAGCGCGCCCTGCGGGAGTGGCGCACCCGCCGGGCCGAGGCGGGCCGCCCGGCCGCCGACGAGCCCCGGCGCGCCCACGAGGCGGCCGAGGAGGCCCGGGCCTGCGCCGTGCGCGAGTACAACGACAGCCTGGAGGAGTGCCGGCGCGCCTACCGGCTGGCCGAGCCCGCCGCCGTGGAGTCGCTGCTGGAACGGGCCCTGGCCGCCGCCGAGACCGCCACCCAGGACCTCCCCGCCCCCTGCCGGGCGGTCTTCCGCCCGCTCACCCGCACCGCCGTGCTGGACCTCGACCTGCCCCCGCTCGACCTGGTGCCCTCGCTCACCGGCTACCGGCTCGCCCCCGAGGGCGACATCCTCCCGGTGCCGCGCCCGCCCGCGGACCGGGCCACCGACTACCTGCGGCTGGTCGCCCGGCTCGCGCTGCGCTCGCTGCAGGCCGCCGACGCCGTGGACACCGACGAGATACTCGCCGGAGTGGTCCTCAACGGCTGGCTGCGCGAGCCCGGTGCCGAGCCGCTCTGCCTGGTCAGTGTGGACGCCGACCGCGACGCCCTGGCCCGCACCCGGCTGCTGCCGCCGGAGACCCCGTACGAGGAGCGCGACGACGAGGGCGTCTACGCCGACGCCGAACAGGACGAGGCGCTGGTCCGGCTGCGCCAGCTCGGCGCCGCCGTCACCCCGGACCCGTACGCCCGGGCGGCCGTCCAGCCCGCCGCCCGGGCCGGTGCCGCCGTCCCGGCCGCGCCCGACCTGTCCGCCAACGAGTTCGCCCAGCTGGTGCGCGACCTGCTCACCCGGGGCGGGCTCGCCGAGTGGAGCGTGCGGCTGCGGGGACCGGCCGGGCTGGTCGCCACCGGTGAGGGCGCTCCCGGCAGTGCGCTGCCCGGCCGCTGGGTGGTCTGGGCCTCCCGGGACCCGGCCGCCGTCACCGCGGAGCAGATCGAGACCCTGGCCGAGGCGGTCCGCGAGGAGTCCGCCGAACGCGGCCTGCGGCTGACCACCGGCCAGTTCGCCGAGGCGGCCCTGGACCTCTCGGCCGGGGAGGGCCACCGGCACATCCACCTGATCGACGGCGACGGCGTCCGCGAGCTCGCCCGCACCCACCTCGGCCTGCCGCTCGCGGCCGGCCGCTGACCCCTGCCCGGACCGGCTCCGACCAGGGATTTCACCCCGACGGCCCACCCGGCGGGCGGCCCTCCGTACCCGGACCAAGGCTGAGGGGACCGGGCCGGTGCGGCCGCGGCCGAGGACCGGCCGGCCGACGGCACCCCGGGCGATCACCGCCGAACGGGCGTCCGGTACGGTCGGCGGTCGGCCCGGCCACGGGCGGACCCCAGGGGGAGAGGAATGGGCAGAGCGCTCGTCAGACCACACGGCGGCACCGGTCATCCGGCGGAGGCGGCCCACCGGACCGGACCCGCGGCCCGGCCCGCCCCGATCGACTCGGCCGTCCAGACCGTCCAGACCGTCCAGACCGTCCAGACCGGCACGACCGCTCAGACCGGCCCGATCGGGCCGGAGGCGGCCCGGTGACCGCCGTCCTGGTCGCCGCCGGGGCGTTCCTGATGACCCTGATCGGCGGCTTCGTCGCCCAGCGCACCGGCGACCGCCGCCACCTGGTGCTCGGCTTCGCCGCCGGCCTGATGCTCGGCGTGGTCGCCTTCGACCTGCTGCCCGAGGCCATCCACCAGGCGCCGGGCGAGGTGCACGGCGTGCCCCAGGCGCTGCTGATGTTCGCCGTCGGCTTCCTCACCATCCACGTGGTCGAGCGCGCCGTCGCCATCCACCGCGGCCACGAGGGCGAGTACGCCGAGCACACCCACGGCCACCAGCACGGCCATGCCCACCGCAGCGGGCACCAGGGCGTCGGCCTGACCGCCGCCCTGGCCCTGGTCGGGCACAGCGTGATGGACGGCTTCGCGATCGGCGCCGCCTTCCAGGCCGGCAGCACGGTCGGCACGGTGGTGGCCATCGCGGTGGTCGCGCACGACTTCGCGGACGGGTTCAACACGTACACGATCACCCGCCTGTACGGGAACAACCGGCGCCGGGCGCTGACCCTGCTCGCGGCCGACGCACTGGCCCCGGTCTCCGGCGCCGCGATCACCCTGGCCTTCACCATCCCGGAGCACCTGCTCGGCCTCTACCTGGGCTTCTTCTCCGGCTTCCTGCTCTACCTCGCGACCTCCGACATCCTCCCCGAGGCGCACAGCCCGCACCCCTCGCGCAGCACCCTGCTGTGCACGGTGGCCGGGGTCGGCTTCATGTGGCTGGTCATCGGCTTCGCCACCTAGGCCCGGCGTCCCGGGACCGACCGCCGCGCCAGGCCAGGCCAGGCGAGGCCCGCCTGCGGGACACGCCTCAGCCCGGCAGGGCGCCCCAGCCGTCCCGCATCGCCGCCAGCGCCTCGGTGATGGCCGGCCGCCGGGAGGCCTGGCTGCGCCAGAGCGCGAACACCCGCCGGCTCGGCTGCGAGGCGACCGGGCGGGCCGCCACCCCGGCCGGCAGCGGGCCCCGGCCGAGCCGGGGCACCACGGCCATCCCCAGCCCGGCCGCGACCAGGGCGATCTGGGTCTCGAAGTCGCCGACCTGGTGGTGCACGTCCGGTTCCTCCCCGGCCTCGCGCAGGGTGCGGACCAGCCAGTCGTGGCAGATGTTGCCCGGCGGCACGCTGATCCAGCGCTGCCCGCGCAGCCGCTCCACCGGCACCGCGTCCAGCCCGGCCAGTTCGTCCCCGGCGGGCAGCACCAGGTCCACCGGGTCCGTCCCGAGGTCCAGCCGGGAGAGCCCCTCCTGCACCGGCAGCGGCACGGTCGGCCAGTCCTGCACCAGCGCCAGGTCCACCTCCCCGCGCGCCACCAGCTCCGCCGCCGGGTACGGGTCGCTCTCCAGCAGCCGTACGTCCAGCTCCGGGCAGCGCCGCCGCAGGTCGGCCAGCACCCCGGGCATCAGCCCGCGCGCCCCGGTCGCGAAGGCGGCCACCAGCAGCCGCCCGACCGCCCGGCCGCGCTGCTCCTCCAGCCGCACCTCGGCCTGCTCCACCAGCCCCAGGACGGCCCGCGCGGTGGCCGCCAGCTCCCGCGCCGCGTCGGTCAGCACCACGCCCCGGCCCTGCCGCTCCAGCAGCACCGTCCGGGTCTCCCGCTCCAGCTTGGCGATCTGCTGGGAGACCGCCGAGGGCGTGAAGCCGAGCGCGGCCGCCGCCCCGCCGACCGAGCCGTGCACCGACACCGCGTGCAGCGCCCGCAGGCGCCCCAGATCCATCATGCAGTGATCCTAAAGAATCGCGTTCAGTATTCATCGCTGGTGCTGAATGGTCACGCGCCACCATGCTCGACCCATGACCGCGACACCCGCCGCACCGCCGGCCGCGACCCCCGCCGCGTCGGCCGGCGCGAGCATGCGCCCCCGTCACATCGCCCTGGCCGTCCTGGTGGCCGCCGTGTGGGGCCTCAACTTCGTCCTCATCCACGTCGGCCTGGACAGCTTCCCGCCGCTGCTCTTCTGCGCCCTGCGGTTCGCCGTGGTCGCGGTGCCCGCGGTCTTCTTCGTCGGCCCGCCCCGGGTGGCCCGGCGCTGGGTGGTGGCGGTCGGCGTGGTGCTCGGGGTGGTCAAGTTCGGGCTGCTCTTCCTCGGCATGCACGCCGGGATGCCGGCCGGCCTCTCCTCCCTGGTGCTCCAGGGGCAGGCGGGGTTCACCGCGCTGTTCGCCGCCGTCCTGCTGCGCGAGCGCGCCGGCCGCCGGCGGCTGCTCGGCCTGGGCCTGGCCTTCGCGGGCATCGCCCTGAGCGCCCTCGACCAGGGCCTCGGCGGCCCGTTCGGGGCCTTCGTCCTGGTCGTGCTGGCCGCCGTCGCCTGGGGCCTGTCCAACGTGCTGACCCGCAGGGCCGCGCCGCCGGACGCGCTGCGCTGGATGGTCTGGGTGAGCGCGGTGCCGCCGCTGCCGCTGCTGGCCCTGTCGCTGCTGGTGGAGGGCCCGGACGCGGACCTGCGGGCACTCGGCGGGATGACGGCGGCCGGGCTCGGCGTGATCGGCTACGTCGGGCTGGTCTCCACCCTGTTCGGCTTCGTCGCCTGGAGCTACCTGCTGCGCAGCTACGACGCCACCGCGGTCGCGCCCTACTCGCTGCTGGTGCCGGTGTTCGGGATGTCCTCGGCCTGGCTGCTGCTCGGCGAGCGGGTCACCCCGACGGCCGGCGCGGCCGCCCTGCTGGTGATCGCCGGGATCGGGATCACCGCGCTGCGCCCGGGGGCGCCGTCCGCACTGGCGGCCCGGCTTCGAGGAAGCGCGCCTCGGCGGCCCGCAGCACTCGCAGCAGCACCTCCTCGTCCTCGGGGCTGACCTCGCCGAAGTAGTCCTGGGCGACCTCGTCCCGGACCTGGAGGATCCGCTCCACCGCCGCGCGCCCGTCCTCGGTCAGCAGGATCCGGACCGCCCGGCGGTCGGCCGGGTCGGGGCGGCGCTCGACCAGTCCGGCCTCCTCCAGCGCGTCGACGACCGTGGTGGCCGAGCGCGGGGCGATGTGCAGCTTGTCGGCGAGGTCGCTCAGTCGCATCGCCCGGTCCGGCGACTCGCAGCCGGGTACGTGGGCGAGCGTGCGCAGCGCCCGGGCCTGGCCGGGGGTGATGCCGTACGGCTCCAGCCGCCAGCCGGTCTGCCGGCGGATCCGCTTGATCGCCCTGGTCATCGCGTCCGCCAGTTCGGCGGGGACGCCGGAGGTGCCGGGGTCGCCGGGCCGGGGGCCGGGGGAGGGGTCCGCCGGATCGTCGGTCGGCGTGGTGGTCATCGGCGGTCTCCTCGGCTGGGGTCGGCCCAAGCGTATCGGCCGGTCCCGGGCGTGTGGCCGACCGTGGAAAGTGCTCGGAGAAATATCTTGAGCTTAGCTCAGTATCTGCGTTACGGTACTTCCAAGTGAGGGGACCCTAAGTTCCCCTTCCCGACCCTGGAGTTCCCGTGCCCGTTTCCACCGCCCGCGTCGCCACCGACCGCCCCGCCCGCTACGCCAAGCAGCTCGCCGCCCACATGAGCAAGCGGATCGAGACCTCCTTCTCCCCGGAGACCGGCCACGGCACCCTGGTCTTCAAGGCCGGCACCGCCACCATGGAGGCCCGGTCGGACGCCCTGCTGCTCACCGTCGAGGGCGAGCGCCAGGACCTGGCCGGCCTGGAGGACGTGGTCGGCCGCCACCTCGTCCGCTTCGGCGCCCGCGACGAACTCGTCGTCGAGTGGCACCGCTACAACGGCGAGACCGGCCTCGTCCACCGCAACGACGACGAGGACGCCCCCGAGCAGGGCACCCCCGAGGCCTGACCCCTGAGGCCTGACGCCCTCGGGCGCCGGGGAGGCCCGCCGCCCTCAGCCGCCCGGCCTCGGCAGCCGGCGGTCGAGCGCCCACAGCACCAGGACGGCCAGGCACCAGCTCGCCAGCACGTCCAGCAGCCAGTGGAAGTCGCTCCACACCAGCCCCGCGCCCACGCCGAGCGCCAGCACCACCGCGCCCGCGGTCAACCCCCGGGCCGTCCGCCGACCCGCCGCCCGGGCCAGCAGCAGCGCCGCCACCCCGTACGAGATGGTCGCCGTCGCGGTGTGCCCGGACGGGTACCAGCCCCACTGCTCCGGCAGCAGCGGGTCCCCGAGCGGGCCCGGCCGGGCGAACCCGGCCTTCGCCGGGACCACCAGCAGCGGGATCAGCACCGACGTCAGCGCCGCCACCGGCAGCGGCAGCCACCAGCGCACCGCCCCCGCCCGACGCCACCACCACGCGGCCAGCCCCCCGGCCGCCAGCAGCACCGGGATGGCGGGCACCCCGTCGCCCAGGTTCGACAGCAGGCGGCCCAGGTCGTCCAGCAGGGCACTCGGGTGATCACGGTGGGACGTCCGGACGGCCGCGCGCACCCAGCGGTCCACCCCCAGCAGCGGCCCGTCCACCGCCACCTGCCAGGACACCACCAGCAGCACCACCGCCGCGACCACCGGCACCGCCACCGACCGGGCCACCCGGCCCGGAACGGCGGACAGCCGCCCCGGAGCAGGGGGGAGAGCTCCGGGGCGGCTCTGATGATCGCCGTTCCGTGCGCCCCGGGGGGTGTGGGTCGGACGGTCGGTCGATCGGCCTTCGGTGGGTGCCACCCCTCCCGGGGTGGACCGGTTGTCCTCGCGAGGCCCGCGCGGACCGGCCCCTCCGGGAGGCCCCGCGGACGGCCCCGCCAACGGCTGGGGCTCGCTGTCCATCGGTGATGACACTACGTCAACCGCCCTTCCCGACCGAGCGCCTCCAGCGATTCCGCACATCATCTTCACCCCGCCCCGGAGGCCCTCCGGACGGTTCCCCCGATGATGCCCGACCACCCGGGCGGCATGCGAAAACCGCCCGGGGACTGTCCGGACGGGCAGCCGGGAACCGGACGGAAAACCGAACGGCCCGTGGGGACCAGAGGTCCCCACGGGCCGTTCAGCGCTGTCCGGACAACCCTCCGGCGGGGGGTTTCACGACCTGACGGGCGACACCGCTCAGGCGGCGGCGAACGCCGCCTCCAGGATGTCCAGGCCCTCGTTCAGCAGGTGCTCCGGCATGACCAGCGGCGGCAGGAAGCGCAGCACGTTGCCGTAGGTACCGGCGGTCAGCACCACCAGGCCCTCGGCGTGGCAGGCCTTGGCGATGGCCGCGGTGACCTCCGCGTTCGCCTCCTTGGTGCCCGGCTTCACCAGCTCGACGGCGACCATCGCGCCGCGACCGCGGACCTCGCCGATGACGTCGAACTTCTCCTGCATGGCCCGCAGGCGGCCCAGCATGACCTCGCCGATCCGCTGCGCCTTGCCGACGAGGTCCTGCTCCTTCATGGTCTCGATCGAGCCCAGCGCGGCGGCACAGGCCACCGGGTTGCCGCCGTAGGTGCCACCCAGGCCACCCGCGTGCGCGGCGTCCATGATCTCGGCGCGACCCGTCACCGCGGCCAGCGGCAGACCGCCGGCGATGCCCTTGGCGGTGGTGATCAGGTCCGGGACGATGCCCTCGTCCTCGCACGCGAACCACTGGCCGGTGCGGCAGAAGCCCGTCTGGATCTCGTCGGCGACGAACACGATGCCGTTCGCCTTCGCGAACTCCACGATCGCCGGCAGGAAGCCCTTGGCCGGCTCGATGAAGCCGCCCTCGCCCTGGATCGGCTCGATGATGATCGCGGCGACGTTCTCGGCGCCGATCTGCTTGTTGATCATGTCGATCGCCTGCGCGGCGGCCTCGGCGGCGCAGTTCTCCGCGCCCGTCAGCCAGCGGTACGGGTAGGCCACCGGCACCCGGTGGATCTCCGGGGCGAACGGACCGAAGCCCTGCTTGTACGGCATGTTCTTCGCCGTCAGGCCCATGGTCAGGTTGGTGCGGCCGTGGTAGCCGTGGTCGAACACCACGACGGCGGTGCGCTTGGTGTACGCGCGGGCGATCTTCACCGCGTTCTCGACCGCCTCGGCGCCCGAGTTGAACAGCGCCGTGCGCTTGTCGTGGTCACCCGGGGTCAGCTCGTTCAGCTGCTCGGCGACGGCCACGTAACCCTCGTACGGGGTCACCATGAAACAGGTGTGGGTGAAGGCGGCCAGCTGCTCGCTCGCCCGGGCCACCACGGCCTCGGCGCTGTTGCCGACGTTGGTCACGGCGATGCCGGAACCGAAGTCGATCAGCGAGTTGCCGTCCACGTCCTCCAGCACGCCGCCGTTGGCACGGGTGACGTACACCGGCAGGGTGGTGCCGACACCGGCCGCCACCGCACCCAGCTTGCGGGCCTGCAGTTCCTGCGACTTCGGACCCGGGATCGCGGTGACCAGGCGGCGCTCCTGCGGGAGCGGCGTTACGGCGCTCATGGGGTATCTCCAGACTTCTCGGCTCGGTGCTTCGCAGGCTACGGCCGCCCTCCCCGACCGGGCATGCGCCACTCGGTAGCACTGCGCCGTCCGACTTGTCCGGCACGGCCAGCCCGAGCGCCACGACTACCCGCAGACCCCGCTCCACTACCCTGAGCGCGGGCGTGTCGCCGGTACGGCGGCATGGGTATGGCGGCACCGACGGCGGTCGGGCCGGGCGGGCGAGGGAGCGGGGCCGTACATGGCACAGGACGGGTCACACCACCAGGTCGACCACACCACCACCAGACCCCCGACCTCCCTCCCCCACCCACGCCCGGCCACCGCCCCCGGCGGGGCCTTCGACCTCCCGACGTGGGTGGCGGCGCCGCGACCCGAGGCCGCGCCGGGGATCTTCCGGCAGGGGTACGAGTGGATCGACCCCGAGCAGGCCGAGGAAGCGAAGGTCCCCACCGGTCAACTGCTGTGGCGGGCTGCGCTGAACCTCGTTGCGACCGTGGCGACGTACTACATCGGCACCTTCCTGCTCGTGTGGGTGACGGGGTTGCTCGGGTGGTACGCGGGGACATCACCGGAACAGTTCGACACCGCGCAGATCCTCATCAACATGATCACCGTCGGTTGCGCAGCGGCGGTGTTCTGGCGCACCGGGCGGTGGCGTGAGGTCGGGCGTCGCTTCCTCACCCGGGCCGGCTGGCGAAAGAACGTTGCTCCGGTGCTCGCGCGGGCCATCACCCATGAAGGGCCCGTCCCCACCGGTCCCCTCGTCGGTGCCGAGCCGGTGCCGGTCGCTGATCCGTGGTTCGTCCAGCGTGCGGGAGGAGCTCGAACGGCGGCCGAGACGCTGGACCGGGCGAAGGTCGGGGACGTCGACTACGTCAGGATCCAGCGGGCGTGGGAATCCGCGCAGGCGGATGCGGTCTTCCTGCCCGCTTTCCTCGACCAGGTGCTCACGCGCGGCGGTGCGGCCTTCTCGCATCCGTCGGAGGCCAGGGACCTGGAGACCCGCAAGGCGTGGCACGACCTGCTGCTGCAGCAGGTGCGGCTCGGGACCACGCAGGACGTGGTGAAGAACCCGCAGACCCATCGACTGACCGGGTTCGCGCTGGACCCGACCGTGCTGGGAACGTCATTGCTGGCGGTCGGCCCGGCGGGGACCGGAAAGACCACCAGGCTGGCTCGGCCCGTCACCGAGGCACTGTGTCTGCAGACGCTGGCCGGACGGGCGTGCGTCGTGGTGATCGGAGCATCGGACGCTGACCTCGGCCCGGATTCCTGGTACGACGTGGTGATCGCGCCGGGCGAACCGGATTCGGTCTACGGACTGGACCTCTACGGTGCCACCCAGGATCCCGATGAGGCGGCCGCCAGACTGGCCGACGCCCTCCTGCCGGACGAACTGACCGCACGGGCGGAGAGCGCCCGGACCACCTTGCAGCAGGTGGTCGGCCCGTTCAACACGGCCTACGGACGCTACCCCGGAGTCCGGGAACTCCGGGCGCTGCTCTCCGGTGAGCCGGAGACGATGGGACCGCTCGTCAAGGCCCTTCGTGAAGCAGGGCGATTGACTGTCTACGAACGCGATCTCGAGCACCGGCAGCGGCAGCAGGACCGCCCCGACGATCCGGGTGTCCTGCTCGCGGACCGCCTGGCGCTGCTCGACCGCCCGGCGTTCGCGGGGGCCTTCACCACGGACGGAACGGGCCGACTGCCCTTCGCCATGCGGGTACTCGATCACCCCCTCCGGGTGCGGGTGAAGCTTCCCGAGCGGAGCCACCCAGAGGCCGCGCGGATCCTCTCCCGCTTGGTGGTGGGTCAGTTCGTGGTGGCGGCAGCCGCCCGTGAGGACCGTTCGCTGTTCGCCGGACTCGTCGTGGACGACGCCTCGGCAGCGTTGGACGCCAACACCGTCCGTGGACTCCAGCGGATGCGGGGAGCGAACGCCGGGGCCGTACTGCTGCTCCAGACCTTGATGGATCTGCCCGAGGCGTTGCGGACGCCGCTGTTCGGAGCCGTGGGCTGCCGAATGGTCTTCCCTGGTATCGCCCCATGGGACGGGAAGTTCTTCTCGGAGGCGTGGGGCACCCACGTCGTGCACGAGACCGTCGTGACCCACACCCCCGACACCTCCGGTGGGGTCGTGCGGCGGGCCGGGCGGTTGGGGCGGAAGGCGTTGTCGGGGACGACGGCGCAGACGGAGTCGGTGACGACGCGGGACGTGGAGCGGCTCAGGTGGTCGCCGTCGGATCTGGCGCACGCGTTGCCGGCCGGGCACGCGGTGGTGTCGTTGACGGCGGTGTCGGGGGAGCAGGTTCCGCCGCTGCTGGTGGATCTCCGGGGCTGACGCGGGCGGGCGGTAGAAGTCGCCTCGGAGGTGGATTCGGCAGTGCCGGTTGTCCGGGGCGTCCATAATGAAGGGGAGAGACCCTCACCAGTCCCACTGCCCTCTCCTCGCCCGGCCGCAACGGCGCGGTCAGGTCGACCCTCCGAAGGTGCCATGCCCCCCACACTCGCCTCCGTCGTCCGCAACAGTTCGCTCCACCTGACGGTGCTCGCCGGTGCGGACCACCTGGAGCGGCCGGTCCGCTGGGTGCACACCAGCGAGCTGGACGACCCGACGCCGTTCCTGGAGGGTGGCGAGCTGCTGCTCACCACCGGTATCAAGCTGGGCCGCACGGTGGCGCAGTTGCAGGCGTACGTGCACCGGCTGGCCGATGCCGGGGTGGTCGGGCTGGGCCTGGGGGTGGGCCTGTCGCACACCGAGGTGCCGCAGCCGCTGGTGGACGCGGCGCAGCAGCGGGGTCTGCCGTTGCTGCGGGTGCCGGAGCCGACGCCGTTCATCGCGATCAGCAAGGTGGTGTCGGCGGCGCTGGCCGCGGAGCAGTACGAGGCGGTGACGACGAGCTTCGAGGCGCAGGAGGAGCTGACCCGGGCGGCGCTGGGCAAGGACGGCACGACGGCCGTGGTGCGCCGGCTGGCGGCCCGGCTGGGGGGCTGGGCGGCGCTGTACGACGGTTCGGGCGCGCTGTCGGTGGTGGCGCCGGACTGGGCGGCGCGCCGGGCGGGGCGGCTGGCGGCGGAGGTGGACCGGCTGCGTCGGCGTCCGGCGCCGTCGAGTGCCGCGCTGCAGGGGCGGTCGCCGGGGATAGACACGGCGGACGAGGACTACGTGGTGGTCCAGTCGCTGGGGGCGGACCGGCGGGCCCGGGGTTTCCTGGCGGTCGGGACCGAGGACCGGATCACGCCGACCGAGCGGTACGTGCTGAACGCGGCGGTGGCGCTGCTGACGCTCACCCTGGAGCGTTCGCGGGAGCTGCGGCAGGCCGAGGAGCGGATGGGCGCGGCGCTGCTGCGGATGGTGCTGGCGGGCGAGGTGGCGACGGCCCGGCAGGTGGCGGTGGGGCTGTTCGGCGGTCTGCCGGAGGGCACGACGAGGGTTCTGGTGGCCGGGGCGGGGCCGAACGCGGACGCCGCGGAGGCCTTGGTGGAGCTGGGGGACCGGGCCGAGCAGGCGGGTGCCCGGGTGGGCGAGAAGCTGCTGGTGGCGCGGGAGGACGGTGCGCACGGGCCTCGGCTGGTGGTGCTGGCGCTGGACAACGGCGCGGTGCACCGGGCCTGCCTGGGGGTGGTGGAGGAGCACGAGGGCCTGTCGCTGGGCGTCTCGGCGCCGGCCGCGCTGGAGGAGGCCGGTACGGCGCACGCGCAGGCGGAGCGGGCGTTGGCGGTGGCCCTGCGCGGTGGTCGCCGGGCGGTGGACCACGAGGAGGTCGGCGCGGGGTCGCTGCTGCCGCTGCTCGGTGAGGACGCGGTGACGGCGTTCGCGGAGGGGCTGCTGCGGCCGCTGCGCGATCACGACCGGACGGCCCGCGGGGACCTGGTGGCCTCGCTGCGGGCGTGGCTGTCGCGGCACGGGCAGTGGGACGCCGCCGCGGCGGACCTGGGGGTGCACCGGCACACGCTGCGCTACCGGATGCGGCGGGTCGAGGAGCTGCTGGGCCGTTCGCTGGACGACACGGACGTGCGGATGGAGCTGTGGCTGGCGCTGCGCTCCGGTGAGGAGTAGCGGGCCCGGCTGGACGCGATGGAGTGGCTCCGGGACGGAACGCTCCTAGTCGGCCAATCCGGTCGGCCGCTCCGCGCACCTACCCTCGGGTTCGGGTCCCACGCCCGTGGGCCGTACGACGACGAGGAGAGGGCCGGTACCACGGTGACCACCACGTACGATTTCTGGCTCGCCGGCCGCCGGGCGAGCGGTGACGCCGCCTTCGAGGTGCACAACAGCTGGGACGGCCGTCTGGTCGGCCGGGTCAGCGTGCCGACCGAGGCCCAGGTCGAGGAGGCGCTGGACGCCGCCGTGGCCGCGCTGCCGGTGTTCGCCGCGACGCCGGCGCACCAGCGGGCCGCCGCCCTGGACCACGTGGCCAAGCGGCTGGCGGAGCGCACCGAGGAGCTCGCCCAGCTGATCACGGCCGAGAACGGCAAGCCGGTCAAGTGGGCCCGCGGCGAGGTCGGCCGCGCGGTGTCGGTCTTCCGCTGGGCCGCCGAGGAGGCGCGCCGCACCAACGGCGAGACGATGCGGCTGGACACCGACCCGGGCGGCGTGGGCCGCTTCGCGGTGGTGCGCCGCTTCCCGCGCGGTGTGGTGCTGGGGATCGCCCCGTTCAACTTCCCGCTGAACCTGGTCGCCCACAAGGTCGCCCCGGCGATCGCGGTCGGCGCCCCGATCATCCTCAAGCCGGCCCCGGCGACGCCGCTGTCGGCGATGGTGCTGGGCGAGATCCTGGCCGAGACGGACCTGCCGGCCGGCTCCTGGTCGATCCTGACGGTGCCGAACGAGCGGATGCCGGCCCTGGTGCAGGACCCGCGCGTGCCGGTGATCTCGTTCACCGGTTCGGACAAGGTCGGCTACCAGATCATGGACTCGGTGCCGCGCAAGCACACCACCCTGGAGCTGGGCGGCAACGCCGCGGCCGTGGTGCTGGCGGACTGGTCCTCGGAGGCGGACCTGGACTGGGCGGCGACCCGGATCGCGATGTTCGCGAACTACCAGGGCGGCCAGTCCTGCATCTCGGTGCAGCGGGTGATCGCCGACGCGTCGGTGTACGACGCGCTGGTGGAGAAGGTCGTGGCGAAGGTCGCGGCGCAGGTCACCGGTGACCCGAACGACGACGCGACGGACGTCGGCCCGCTGGTCGACGAGAACGCCGCGAAGCGGGTGGAGTCCTGGGTGGACGACGCGGTCGCCAAGGGCGCCAAGCTGCTCGCCGGCGGGACCCGCGAGGGCGCGACGTACGCCCCGACCGTGCTGGCCGAGCTGCCCGCCGACGCGATCCTGGCCAAGGCCGAGGTGTTCGGCCCGGTGCTGTCGCTGCACCGGGTGGAGGGCGTCGAGGAGGCCTTCGCGGCGGTCAACGACTCGCCGTTCGGCCTGCAGGCGGGCGTGTTCACCCACGACCTGCAGACCGCCTTCCGGGCGCACCGGGAGCTGGAGGTCGGCGGTGTGATCATCGGCGACGCGCCGTCCTACCGGGCCGACCAGATGCCGTACGGCGGCGTCAAGGACTCCGGTGTCGGCCGTGAGGGCGTCAAGTACGCGATGGACGACTACACCGTCGAGAAGGTCATGGTGCTGACCGGCCTCGACCTCTGAGGGACCGCTCGCCGCGGGGCCCGGTCCGGTGCGGACCG